>JBFZFB010000062.1:0-6974 GCA_041306605.1 Lentisphaerota bacterium
CGAATCCGAAAGACCCGGACTGAAATTATTGGGATCAAAAGAAGGTGAACTTGCCATTGCCAATATGTCACCGTTACGGGGATCCATAACAACCCCGGCCCCCTTCTCGCCCGCCAAAAGATCCTCAAGCAACTGCTGTATCCGCGAATCCAATGTCAAAACGATGTCACTTCCGCTTGTCGGCAACACCCCTCCTTCTTCCTGTTGTTTCAACCCGATCACATTTACGCGTATCAACTGCCCGCCTGCCGTCCCCTTCAACAACTCATCCAGAACCTTCTCCAGACCATAAGTGCCCTTCACTTCAGGCAGATAAAAATGATAAGGCTCAACATCATCCCTTGCAGGCTCCGCGCGGGCCACATAACCAAGCACATGCGACGCCATACTGCCGTGCGGATAAACCCTCATCGGCTCAACATAAATATCCACACCGGGTAAATTAACATTGCTCTCCACCCATTTCGCAATGACCCGCTCATCAACATCACGCCAGGCAAGAAACGGCAGAGGCCTTCGCTTGTTAAGGTGACTTATAATATCCCCCCTTGTAACAACCCTTTTTAAATCAAGTATGCCTTCCAGCCTGCTTATAATTCTATCCACTTCATCAACAGTATTCTTCAAAATACCCGCCTGCCAAAGCTCCTCCAGATAAATCGCTATGCAATAACTCGGCCTTGTGTCAGCAAGACACACACCGTTCTTGTCAAGAATCATTCCTCTCGTCGCCGGCAAACGAACACGGCGAATGCTTTGCCGGTCCATACTACTGCGATATCGGGATACATCCCTAACCTGTATGCCCCATAACGCCACAACAAGAACCAGAAAGAAAGCTATCATCCCAACCCACACCAGCCGGACTCTTATCAGCTCCCTGTCAAATTCCTCACCAGATCTCATCCATCTCTCCTTCCGGCGCCTCAACATTACCCACCTTCTGATCCAGCCTGACAATCACAAAAAAAATCGCCGGCACACATATCGCGCTTAATATCCCCGCCCAAAAAGTCTTCATCACAACCCAGCTGGTCCTGCAAATAAGTCCCTCCGTACCGGACAACATGAAATAAAGACATAACGTCGCTACAGCCCCGCTTACCGCCCCGAAAACAGACTGCGCAATCACAGATTCAGACATTACCGCGCGCCTGAAACACCCTGTAGCCAGACTTATGACACAAAAACACAAAGCCGAATAACCCAGCGGCGCGTCACCAAGAATATCCTGAAAACAGCCGGCAAAAAAACCCGCCACAACCGCCATATGCAGATCCCTGTTAAGCGCGTAATACAAAACCACCGCCAAAAGCAAAGGCAGTTTTGTGTTTGCCAGAAGAACAAAAGGCGGCAATATCGACTGCAAAACAGCCGCGCATAAGAGCATAAAAGTCATCACCACCCATGTCATAAATAAACCATCCGTTCAACCTGCAATATGCAGGTTTTTCATCATTTTTCCGCATCCATCACAACAAAAACATAATTCATGGTTCTCATATTGGCGGCAGGAAGAATATGAGCGATGTAATAAAGCCGGGACGAATGCTCCACTATTTTCGCCACCCGCCCCACCGGCAACCCCTCCGGATACACACCACCCAGACCGGAAGTAACCACCTCATCATCCTCCTGAACTTCCTGCCCCTTTGATATGTAATCAATCTTGTTCGGCTTCGCTTCGCAGATCATCTCATAACTCATCGCGTTACCATTCATCGAAACACCCCGGCCGCTCATAACTCCAAACGCCCCGGTCCTCACAAACCTGCACGCCACCCTGCAGCTGGGATCCGTAATCAACAAAACTTCAGCCGTATGCTTGGAAACAGAAATCGTGCAGCCAATCAGCCCGTCAACCGTCACAACCGCCATGTCCGCCCGTATGCCATCACCGCTCCCCCTGTTCAAAGTCAAAGACTGCCACCACCCGCTCATTCCGCCACGCATGATCACTTCGCACAAAACAAGCTGCTTCTTCTCTTTTGTTTTGAATTCAAGTTGAGTCCTGAGCTCCTCATTGTCCCGCTCCAGCGCGGCCAGCTCACGAATCTGATATTCCAGATTTACAATCTGCTCCTGCATCCGCTTCTTCTCTGTCATCGCACCTTGAGAATCTTTCATGACCAGCATGGACTCACGGCATTTGTTCATTATCACCGATACCGCATTCTGAAACGGCGCAACATTGTCATGAACACCGGACCTGACCCGGATGATTGCAGTCAAAGGAAGATTTAAAAGCACAATAATGGCCAGAAATATCACACATATAACGCGTGTCGCGTGTCTCATCACCGCTCCTCACAAAAACTCTAAAGTTCTCTTCCGCCGTCATGCCGGAATAAAATCCGCCCGACAGCAACTTGAAGCGGGTGAAAAATCGAACGATCAGCCTGAATTGACACTTTATTAACGATCTGCGCCTGTCTTGCGAAGGAAATTAAGCTCGTTTAACACGACGCCTGTTCCTTCTGCAACGGCACTCAAGGGATCATCAGCCACATGAACTGGCAAACCAGTCTGTTCTGCAATAAGCTTGTCAATCCCTGTTAATAATGCGCCTCCTCCGGCAAGAACCATCCCCCTGTCAACCAGATCTGATGCAAGTTCCGGTGGACACCGTTCCAGAGTAACCCTGATCGCATCGATAATAGAAGAAATCGGCTCCTGCAAAGCCTCGCGCACCTCTTCTGAGGTTATCGTCAACGTCTTGGGAAGACCGGCAACAAGATCTCTCCCTTTAACCTCAGCGCTCGTTTCCTCCTCAACGGGAAAAGCCGAACCCATGGAAATCTTTATTTCCTCAGCGGTCCTTTCTCCTATCATCAAATTATATACCCGCTTCATATACTGAACAATACACTCGTCCAATTGATCTCCGCCTACACGAACCGTGCGGCTGAATACAATACCGGCAAGAGATATCAACGCCACCTCTGTCGTACCGCCACCAATATCCACAATCATATTACCGGCCGGCTCCTGCACAGGAAGCCCCACACCAATAGCCGCGGCCATAGGCTCCTCTATAAGAAAAACCTCTCGCGCCCCGGCATGTGTGGCAGAATCCTTTACCGCACGTTTCTCCACTTCCGTGATATCACTCGGCACAGCAATAATTATACGGGGACGCACCATCTTCCGGCGATTATGTATTTTTTTGATGAAATACCTGAGCATGGCTTCGGTAATCTCAAAATCAGCTATCACACCAGCCTTCATCGGCCTTATGGCCACTATGTTCCCCGGCGTGCGCCCCAACATCCGCTTGGCTTCCTCGCCAACAGCCAAAATACGCTTCGTACCGCTCTGAATCGCCACTACAGATGGTTCCCTCAACACAATACCCCTGTCCTTTACATAAACCAGAGTATTGGCCGTACCAAGATCAATACCAATATCATTGGAAAACAATCCTAAAAAACTACTCCACATAAAACTCCCCTAAATATGGGCACACACTAGTTCACAATTTAACAATCGAACGCATACTTTGCTCAATTTCACACCTCATCGTCAAGCAAGAACTAAAAAAACAGGTTTTTTCAAAGCAAAAATGATACAACAAAAAGCTATAAACGCCCCAACACCCCTAAAAATACACCAACTTTACCCATTTTTCCCCTGCAAATCCCTTTACCTGCCGTAATTTATCAACAGAAGATTTAAGAAATACGGCAAATGCTGGATTTTTTCAAATCTTGATATTGCATGAGTACGGTACAATATCCGGATTAGGAGGTTTTGTCTTTCATGCTATCTGCCCCTACGGGTCCCAATGTAGCTGTAAACCGAGTTTCACGAATAGACCCAAAACAAGAAAGTAACGACTCCACCGTCTCCCCTGCTCGCTTTAGCGCTATTTTGCTCATTTCATATTACGTAATTTCTGGTAAGCTTGTGAAGCCATCCACGAGATAACGATCCTTTGGAAGGCTGGATCATTCATAAAGCGTACAAATATCTCTTCATTCTGATCCATGCGTTCGACAAAGAGGGTTTCAAGAAGGTTCTTGAAAACAAGTTCGAATTTGTCACCAGGATTCACCGCTGCAGCCTGTTTCAATCCTTCGTCAGTCATGGCAGCTTGTACAATCTGGTCGAAGAATAACTGATCAGCTTGGTTAAAGTCGGTTCCGAAACGCTCATTAATCAGATCGATTAGATGCGATAGGGATACCGGCTTTTCGCGCACCAGCCCGCTTCCGACTTCGGATGGGCCATCCAATGGTTGAGCATAACCCTCTCTGAGAGAGATTGAACCTTCGCTGATCTTCTGTAAACGGTAATACTCAAGACGTACTTCGTCATCGAAATCGTATGACTGCCCTGAATTTCGCCGCGGCAATTTCGCGGCCAGGTGTCTCAGGAAGACGTACATCCGTTCAAGATCGGAGTCCTGATAAGGAATGACCTGACTCAGGAACCCATATAGATTCCGAAATGCCTGCTGTTTCCCGCGCCATAATTCGGCTTCTTCCTCGTTCTTTGCCTTCAGTGCGGTAAAGCGTGATACTGCAGGATCGAGAGCAGCATTCATTGCCTGATGATCGGCTGCATTCTGTCTGTTTTTCGGCTTGAAATAAATTGCACAGAATCGTTCAACTTCCTCGGCGAGATAGATTCCTGATGCGTCGAGTTCACCCTTGATTTGATACATGCGCGCAGGATCGACCTCTTCGCCCATCTCGACGCCCTCGTAGTAGGTCTTGAATGCTTCTCTGATTTCCTCGCGTTCATTCACGAAATCTAGCACGAAGGTGTCTTCCTTGAGCGGATGGATGCGATTCAATCTGGAAAGAGTTTGTACCGCCTGAATACCAGCTAACCGTTTGTCCACATACATTGTATGCAGTAGCGGCTGATCGAAGCCAGTCTGGTATTTCTCGGCCACCAGCAGGACTTGGTATTCCTGTGTCGCAAACTTTTCAGGAACTTCCTTTTCACGAATACCTTGATTCATGCCAACTTCCGTATAAGACATATCCTTGATTTTGTCATCCTGGACTGTTCCTGAAAAGGCCACCAGCGTCTTGATTGGATAACCCTTTTCCTTGATATAACGATCAAACCCCTGTTTGTACCGTACTGCTTCGAGCCGAGAACCAGTCACAACCATTGCTTTAGCCCGACCACCTATCTTGTGCCGGGTGACTGAGTTAAAGTGTTCAACCATTACCTCGGTCTTTTGAGCAATGTTGTGCGGATGCAGTTTCATGAATCGGGCCAGTGCCTTCGCAGCTTTTTTTCGCTCGACATTCGGATCATCCTCGCACGACTTGAGTAGTTTGAAATAGGACGCATAGCTTGTGTAATTCTTCAGTACATCAAGGATAAATTCCTCCTCAATGGCCTGTCGCATCGTGTAGCGATGGAACGGTTGTCCATCGTGACCAAATACGACCAATGTCTTATGTTTTGGTGTCGCCGTGAATGCGAAGAAACTCAGGTTAGTTTGCTGCCCCCGCTTGGCCATACTACGGAACAATTCCTCCATGTCAGCAGTACCTTCTTCATCCGCCTTCTTTTTCGCTGCTTCGCGTAGTTCAGTGCCTCCGAGAACTTCCTTTAGATCGGTTGCCGCTTCGCCACCTTGTGAACTATGCGCTTCATCAATAAGTACTGCGCAGCGCCGTGAGGGTAACACACCAGTCCCGTTTGTGCCCCGTTCCTCAGCCATTTTAAGTAACTGCCTCGACACAAACGGGAATTTCTGGAGCGTGGTGATAATCACCGGTACGGCATTTTCCAATGCCTCTGCCAATTGCCGCGAACTCTCTTCTATCTTCTGTACCACTCCGCGCTTGTGCTCGAACTGATAGATGGTGTCTTGTAACTGTTGGTCCAATACAATCCGGTCTGTGATTACAATCACGCTGTCGAAAACTCGCTCATTTTTTTCGTTATGTAATGAGGCCAGACGATGAGCAAGCCAACCGATGGTGTTACTCTTCCCGCTGCCCGCCGAGTGCTCGATCAGGTAATTATGTCCAACGCCTTCACGCCTAGCCGCGTCGACCAGGGTTCGTACAGCTTGAAGCTGGTGATAACGGGGAAAGATCATAGACTCTTTCTTTATCTTCCGGCCCTGGTCATCGCGTTTCTCATCAATCTGTAAATGGATGAACCGGGCGAGTAGATCAAGGAAACTATCTCTTTGCAGGATTTCTTCCCAGAGATACGCCGTACGATACGTACGCCCCGCTGGATCGAGTGGATTCCCTGCACCGCCGTCACAACCCTTGTTAAAAGGAAGGAAGTGCGTGGCTGGTCCGGCCAGGCGTGTAGTCATGGATATAGTTTCTGTGTCCACCGCGAAATGAACCAACGTTCGCCGTTTGAACTCGAAAATTGTCTCTCTTGGATCACGGTCATGCCGGTACTGCCAACGTGCGTTATCCACCGTCTGACCTGTCAGCGGATTTTTAAGCTCCACAGTGGTAACCGGGATCCCATTCAGGCTGATGGTCATATCCAGCGACTGTTCAGAGCGCGGTGAAAAATGCAGTTGCCGGGTGATTCCAAGCCGGTTGGCGGCATACCGCGTCTCTAACTCGGGATTAAGTTCATGCGCCGCCTTAAAGAAAGCCACACGCAAGGTTTTGCCGTAGCATTTGAACCCATGCCGTAACGTTGCCAACGATCCATTAGCATCCATCCACTTGCACAGGTCAGAAATAATCTGTTCACCAGTCTTAGTTCCATGCAGGGCTTCCAGCTTCGCCCATTCCTTTTGTTGAGTTTCACGTATGAAATCCAGAACAACATCAGGGAAGATAGCATGCTCGCGATCGAAGCCTTCACGGTCAACAGCGACGTAGCCATTATCGAGAAGATAATCCTCTATGACCGTCTCAAAAGCCGCTTCTTTAGTAGTTGAATTCATACCGACCATTTTTCTCTCTGCATCATCTCCAACAAATTGATGCAAGGGATGTTCTCGGCTTTACATACATCTGGGATATAAG
>JBFZFB010000063.1:0-32038 GCA_041306605.1 Lentisphaerota bacterium
TGATGCACGCAGTTTGGTGTCGATTATTTTCTGTTCCGGTTCCGTCGGGATGTTTATGTTAATTTCTAACAGAAGAGGTGTTTGTCAAAAGCGTGTTGAGATTTGGGCAACACGCCGTCAACAAGTAACAAGTGATTGACAAGGGGAATGGGTTTTGATAGGAAGAAGATATGACACGGCCATTAACGTCGTTATCTTCGCATTGGAATGCACCTGATGCGCAATTCCTGTATATACCTTCCATCGGCATTGCGCCGCAAAGATGTGCCTGCAGAGAAGCGTATCGAGTATTATCAGATCTTCTGGCCTTACCTGCTGGATAAGTGGCAAAAATATGATGCTCATATGGTTGCTTTTGCTGCAGAGAATCCACTCGGTCAATGGCGCAATATGATACAGGAGTTTTATAAGATTAAACTGAAACTGCCGGGCGAAAAAAGACGGTAAGCGATGACTGTGAATATCTACTGGTAAATGAGGTCGCGGCGGACAGGATGGCTGTTTTGAGGATGCACGCGCGGCTCTGCGCATGACGCAGATCACCGTGACGGCTTGGGTCAGAATGCCTTAACCTGTTCGCCCGACCTTTTATGATGGCTCAAAGGTACTTTGATCTTCGAGATCCAGTAAACCAGGCTGCCACTGTCGGGCTTCATGGACAGGTTTACGCCACCAGCTACGCCGTGCCTCGCTTGCCGTAGATTCGAACAGATCTCTTGCTTTAAAAACTTACGCAAGCCCTCGCGACACTGCTTTAAAAAGCATCTCAAAAGGGACAGGGGAATTCTTGTCTCAAATTAAATCAAAATTTACTGTTGACCTTTTCCTGGTACTCTGACCCTAAGGCCCCTTAAAGGTACGCTTGATACTTTACGACAATGGCTGCCGCATCTCCATTATGCAGCTAATAAACCCCGCATATTCCGCCGAATGTATTTAGCACTACTTACTGCTCTCGCCTGTGACCTCGTGCCTTTACGCACCAACAGATCAGAACCAAGGGCTGTTAAACGTCGCCCAAAAAAATTCCATCTACTAAATAAACCACGACACCTAATGGGAAATATGCCACACTTGAATCGCCCCTCAAAAAAGCATATTAAGAAAGGCTTAAGTTAGTGCCATTCAGGTCTGCCCCTGAAGGCCAAGTCTTACAAATATTCGGTCTTTCTCTTGCTCGTGCTTACTTTTCTGTATGTCGTCTCGACTCTTTGTAAGAATTTCAAGAACAGAAAGAATCTTCTCAACATTACTTTTGCCCATCCCGTGAATGTTCAAAAATCTAATCCCATATTTTTGGTTAGATTCAATCTTTATTTCTATCTCATTCTGAACATCTTTCGTACTCATCGAATGACTCACAAAAATTGTCCACGGAAGTTCGGAGACAAGATTCTCGTAGATTAGTAAAAAAATCCGTTTTGCATCTTCCTCTGATTCTTCTTTTCTTAATTTTTCAAATGTTGGTTTTAACCATGTTTCAAAATAACCTGCCGAACATAGATTGCACATATTGTTACCACGGGAATCATAACTCTCTCGTATTTGATTCTTAATTGCGGCAATGTTATTTCCTGCTTCGTGACAGGCTTTGAGGTAAAGACATGCCTTCAGCAAAGAGACATCCTTTGCGGGTATGATTTTTTCAAAGTAGTTAAGTTGTTCCTGAAAACCAGAAGTCTTAGCCTTTTCTTTGAAATCTCTGATTGTATGTTCAGCCCCAGCTTCAAAGATACACTCGGTCTCTGCAAAAATATTCTTAATGATGGGCTTGAGTTGTTCTTTTTCCTGAACCGTTAATTGAGCCAAGTTGATTTTTACGGATTGAAGAGTGTCACCGGATTTATTCTCAATGACCTTGCTGTTAATATTACCGTTATTGATAATATTTATGGGAAGGATGTTAATTTCTATCTTCTTCAGGGCTGAAAAATCAATATTTGGGGCAAGTCTTTTCAGGAATTCCAAGAACTTGTCCCACCATATCATAGAATTCCCTAACGTAAATGGTCTGAAGCCTCAATAAGAGAATCAATGTCGGATGTAACAAATACCTCAGACCCTTTTCGGATACCTGCAAACTGCCGAAGTTTAAGTTCATCCCCCTTGACCGTCAGAACCCGCTGGGAAGGAATATGTTTTTCGACAATAAAGTTCTCGCTATCAACAGTCTTGTCAAAAACATCGAGAATAAATTTCTTTGAAGCGTTATCAAAAGTCAGATTCATAGTAATACCTACCTGTAAATATAGTCTAAACTTCGTCTTTTGTGAATATAAATCATCTCCTATGGTGATGAATAAGCAAGCGTAATACCACTGCCTGAAGAGATTTGCAACATTTTCTGCTGTTTTCTCATATATTTTACTATCGGCTGTTTTGTGGAGAAAATAAGAAATAATCCAAAATAACGGCAAAAAACTTCTATTCGTTCCCCGTATTAGTCGAGCCGTTTATCCGTGGCTATGTTCAAACGCTTCCCGCAAGACCGATTGCATCAGCAGTTCCGACTGCTCTTTGCGGTCAGATACCTGCTTTTCGAGCGTGCAAGGATTCGAGGGTCAGGCACCAAGACACTAAATAAGAAATGTTTCATGTTCATTATGTTACAAATACCTGCACAGGAATTCAAATATATTCCCCTGTAATTTTTCTGATCAATCCTTATTTATCCGCTAGAGGGCCTGACCCCTCCAATCTCCTTTCAGTTGCCAAGAATTCATTCAGCCAATTTCAATGACTTCCGTCACCTCCTTCGACTACGGCCTTTTCACGGCGCGATAATGGGTGACCCGTCTCGTCCGCGTTTCGAGACCGCCGCGGGCGAAGAATACGGTGCATTTGTTTGTTCGGCAGTTTTGCTCTTCCGTATTTGTTTGTAGAACTGGACCAGCCGGCGAGAGTCGTATCCGCACTCTTTTGATATTTCCTCTCGTGATGCCCAGATTCGTTGTAGTGTCGTGTCTGTCATGACTGTTCCTCCGTGCAAAGTTCAATTGGCGTAACTAGCAAGGGCACGAAAATCCCTAAACGTGTATTGATAATTCTAATGGGCATATGTTTCCCACCAAAGCCGTGTCCAGTTGCGTCGGGCTACCATCTCCGGTTCTGTCCTCTTCTCAAAAAAGAAGCTGGGGACAGAGGTTTCTATGTAAACTGTTTTCATTGTTTAGTACTATAACAGATTACTAATCTGGCTTCAATTGCTTTTGCGAACAAGTTACTAGATGGTTTTCTGTACTTTTGCGGGTTTTGAAACATAAAGTCAATTCACTTTTTGAAGGAATGATATTTGCAATGCGACAAAACTATATGAAAAAGATAGTTGTTCCCGGCGCAGGGTCAGCTGGCTCTTGAAGGTCAATAACCAATGTCTTCTCTGACAGCCCTAACCATCCCTGAACCCTCCCCGCCTGAGTAGTTACTATTCAAGAAGTGTTAAACCAGATCGGGCAGAACTGCCTCTACTCCTATCCCCAGATTTGGAACCACGTCCAGCGCCATAGCCGCTTCATTCGACACCCGGTCTCCTGCCCCCGCCAGCCCAGCAACCATCGCCGCGTTATCACCGCAATATTTCGGCAACGCCATCCGCAATTCTATGCCCAGCTCCCCGGCAAGCCCCTCCAGCCGCGCACGAAGACGGCTGTTCAACGCCACTCCTCCGCCTACCACAAGACAACCCATACCCCGCATAGCCTTCCGGCAGCGATCCACAAGGACATCAACTATCGCCTCCTGATAACTGGCAGCTACAGACGATACCGCAGATTCATCAGCAGGCGGATTATCTCTAAGATAATAAAGCAATGCCGTCTTTAACCCGCTAAAACTGAAACATAAATCCAAGTCCAGCCCGCCAAAACCTTTCATCGCCTTCTTTTGCCGTCCGCGCGGAAAATTAACATAATCTCTTTTGCCATTCCGGCTGATTTTGTCTATCAGCGGTCCGCCGGGATATCCCAGCCCAAGAAGACTCGCCCCTTTGTCAAACACTTCTCCGGCAGCATCATCAATCGTCTGACCCAACAACCTGTATTGCCCATCGCCATCAACCCTGACCAGACAGGAATGACCGCCCGATACAACAAGCGCCAGAAATGGATATTTTTCTTTCTCTCCCAGTCTGTCTTTCTCCAGAAAAACTGAATATATATGAGCCTTGATATGATTGATTCCATATAACGGCTTTGACAACCTTATTGATAATCCCTTCGCCGCTGAAAGCCCCACCAGCAGTGAGCTTGCCAAACCCGGCCCGTAAGTCACCGCAACAGCATCTATGCCTTCCCAGCCAACCCCGGAATCATCCACAGCCCGCTCCAGTACCGCAGGAAGGAATTCAACATGACTCCGTGACGCTATTTCAGGAACAACCCCGCCGTAAGGTGCATGCAAATGCGCCTGACTGAGCACAATATTTGAAAGGACTTCGCATCCGTCCCTTACGACCGCGGCTGATGTTTCGTCACACGATGTCTCTATTCCAAGAATGTTCATCTTTTTCTCTTATTAAGGTTTCTTATCCGGCGCCCCGTAAAATATTTTTACACCCTGCAAAACATCCACCGCGCGGTTCAACTGGTGATCAATAACATCCTTCAATTCCCGCCCGGGGGCAACGGTCTTCATTTCAGGGTTTCCCTCACGCGCTCTTTTCACGCGCATATCATGCCATTCCTCCGGTGTAATTGCCTCTTCAATATCAGGCTCTATTCCTTTTCCGGAAATCTGCCTGCCGTTCGGCGTGTAATAATAAGCCGTCGTAAGGCGTATCGCTTTCTTCATGTCCGACTGCAGTGGTATGATGCTTTGAACAGAGCCTTTGCCAAAAGTTTTTGTGCCAACAAGCACCGCCCGTTTATGATCCTGCAAAGCGCCTGCTACGATTTCTGACGCACTCGCCGTGGCTCCATTGACAAGAATTGCCATGGGAAAATCCACATAGTGATACTCACCCATGGCACAGCTTTCCACCTTATCATGCACACCAGAACGGCCTTTTGTTGTCACAACCAACTGCCGTTTTTTCAGAAACTTCTGCGCAACACCTATTGCCGCGTTCAGCAAACCGCCGGCATTATCCCTTAGGTCCAGAATCAACGCGTTCATGCCCTGCCCCATAAGATCATCAATGGCTTTTTGAAGCATTTCTTCCGTTGTGCCGGCAAAGCGCGTTATCCTGATATACCCGATTCCATCCTTGATCACGCGCGTGCCTTTGATACAAGGCATTTTAATCTCATCCCTCACAATTTCAAAATCCATGTTCTTGCTTTCACCGGGCCGCATAATGGTAATAAGCACCTTCTCGCCTTTGGGGCCGCGCAGTTTTTGAACAATATCAGCCATTTTTTTGTCGTATATTTCCTCACCGTCAATCTTGACGATCACATCACCGGCCGCCAGCCCGGCCTTAAATGCCGGCGAATCTTCCATCGGCGCTATCACCGTAAAAGCACCTTCATATATACCAACATGGATTCCTATTCCGTCAAACATGCCAGTAGTATCATCCTGCATGGACTGATAAGCATCAACGTCAAGAAAACTGCTGTGCGGATCAAGAGACTGCAGCATTCCGTTAATCGCGCCGTCAATAATGTCGGCGTAGCTTTTGTCCTCAACATATTCTTTTTTCACAAGTACAATGGCGTCCGTCAGCAATTTCATTTCTTCATATGCCGGATCTTTGCTGTCTTTCGGAACATCATTACCACCGACACCGGCGCACGGAAATATCACGGTGAAAAACAGGACGCAAAAAAGAAAACATCTGATTTGCTTTAATTCAAAAAATTTCGCCGGCATATTCATAAGACTCCCCAATCTTTTCACATTTGAACCCGTGTTCATACGCTTATCTTTTTATCAAACCGGCATTATAAGGGTTTCTGGTGATTCGCGCAATATTCAGACTTATTACTGTCTATATCCACCATTTTACGCCAAGCCCATATACAGGCCAAACCAAGCGCCAAATATGACAGAAACACCATGAATATGCCCGGTTTCGCTATTTCAATATTGCCAAACGGCACGCGAGTTGCCGCGTCCATCACACCTATAAGCGTCTTGGCAAATAAAAGATTCAAACGATTTAAAAGAATACCTAACGGCTCAATCCACAATCCCAGAATCAGCGAAAGACATCCCGTGAAAATAATGTAAAACGTCAGCGGCACCACAACAAGATTGCTCAGAAGGGCGATAAAGACCAGGCGGCCAAAAAAATAAGCCGTCAGAGGTATCGAAACCAGCCAGGCCGCATTAGACACAGCCATCATGGAACAAATCTGTTTTATCAGCCACCGGCAACATGTCACAAACCGTGATTCCGGCTGTATGCGAAAAGGATCCGCATGCCACCACTTGCACACCGGCCGTTCAAAAAGAGGTGTCATCACTCCTATTCCAATAACCGCTGTGAATGAATATACAAAGCCCATGTCAAATACTTGCTCCGGCGCCACACCCAAAATAAGTATTGCTGAGAAAGCAAGGGATGAAAACATATCTCCCTTCCTGCGTAATAACGGAGCCAGATAATATGTAATCGCCATTATACACGCCCGCACAGCACTTGCTTCACCGCCGGTTCCCAGTGTAAATAATATCAACAGAGGTGCCATGTACAGAACCCAATGAATACTTGAAACACGAAACCACTTTATGACCCACCTGATGAACATCGCTATAATGGCTACATTGAGGCCGGAAATCGCAAATATATGCATCGTTCCGGTTTCTTTGAATATCTCCTGCATCTTCTTGCTGAGTACTCCTCTATACCCCAACAAAAGCGCGTACAACAACGCCACTTCATCATGATTTTCCTCTATCCCTGCCCCCAATCGCTTCGCCGCTGAACGCCTCGCGTTAAAACAAAATCGCGCCAAACGCCAGCCATGACCGCTCCCAAGAAAAACCGTGTCACGGAAATCTGTCTGCAGGCAATAACTTCCTTCTTTAGCAACAGAACCCGAACCTTTCGAAGGCTTTAGTTTTCCCGCCACAAACCACTTCTCTCCGTATTCCGGCATCTTCACCCATTGAAACCCGCGCCAGAAAACTGTAATGTTTGCGCCTGTTTTTCGCCACCGGCCGCCATCCTCCTTAACACCCTCAACGCGAAATTCAAACCTTCGCCGCACTAAAGAATTTTCATCATCCGCAACGTCAACATCAAGATCAGACGCAATCACTCCGGTTATTTCCACCTGTCGCCCCGATTCCGGAATGCTACCGGTAATTTCAGTCAAGTCATAATTCAGCGGATGCAGAAGAGCGATCAGCCATGCCGCCGTAATTATGCAGAATCCATCAGTCAGCGCGCGACATAACTTTCCGCTACTTCTCAAACGGCAGATCAAGGCCAGTATAAATGAAATAAGAAACGCGCTCAGCAGGTTATACCAAGCCACGCTAAAAATAAACCGCAACCCGGTGCCTATCACAAAACAAATTGCAAGGTCTACCAGCGGTCTCTCCCTGAAACCCTCGTGGAATTTCACCATACCTCCATGAAAACTTAAGATTATAATAATTCCACGCTCAGCGCCCGCGCGGTTTACGCCGGAAACCGGCGGCATCAGCCGGCAACAGCAATCAGATCTTCAAGCTTAACCCTGCCTTCATACAACGCTTTACCTACAATTACTCCGGCAAGATTCTTCAAGCCAAGCTTTTTCAAATGCTCAACATCTTTGACCTTCGTAATTCCGCCCGACATGATCACATCACATTTAACCCGCCGGCAAATCCCTTCGATAATGCTGAAATTGGGGCCAGCCATCATTCCGTCCGTGGCAATATCAGTGCATATCAGCGTTTTAACGCCGGCTCCATAAGCCCGAACAGCCAGATCTTCCGCCTTGCTCCCGGTCTCATCAACCCAGCCTTTGACGCAAACCTGTCCGTTACGCGAATCAATACCTACGACGAGTTTGTCGCCGAATTCGGCCGCCATGCCCTCAAGCACCGCAGGGTCAATCAACGCCCGTGTACCGATAATAGCACGCCTAACTCCACAATCCAGAACAGTCCTGATATCAGCATCTGTACGCAACCCGCCGCCGACTTCAACCGGTATGTCTATAGCACTGACTATATCTGCAATAATTCCATGATGCACCGGCTTCCCTTGAAACGCGCCATCCAAATCAACAACATGAAGATACTCGGCGCCTTTATCCGCCCATTGTTTGGCCATATCAACAGGATTTTGAGAATAGACCTTGCAGTCCTCGGCCCGGCCCTGAATCAACCTGACACAGCGCCCGTCCTTCAAATCAATAGCCGGTATAATAACCATGCGGAACAAACCTTTCGTCAGATCCTGCCTTTGCTCGAGGGAACACCCTTCTCCCTGTAATCAGGCTCGCATGCCATCCGCAACGCTCTGGCAACAGCTTTGAAAACGGACTCGTATGCATGATGCGGTTCCTGACCGTAAAGCTGATTGATATGAAGGTTCATGCGCCCCTGCACAACAAAAGCCTGAAAGAATTCATTCAAAAGCAACAAGTCAAAATCAAGTATCTTGCGCTTGCGGCACGCCATATTCATCACAAGATACGGACGTCCGCCCAGATCCACTGCCACTTGAGAAAGCGACTCGTCCATCGGCAGAATACACCAGCCGTACCGCTTTATTCCGCGCCGGGGCCCCAGCGCTTCGTCAACAGCCATGCCCAGCGCTAATCCTATATCTTCAACAGTGTGATGATAATCCACCTTCAAATCACCTTTGGCATTAAGCGTAATATCCATCATTGAATGTTTGGCCAGCAATTCCAGCATGTGATCCATAAACGCCATGCCGGTATCAATAGAACTCGTTCCGTTCCCGTCCAGATTTAAATCAATTACAATATTCGTTTCTTTGGTCTTACGTTTTGTTTTGGATCGCCTTTGCTTGTTCATAACACCCCTTGCTGTTGTGGTTTTACCTACATCGCCTTTTTCAATCAACCTTACTGCTTTCTTATGATTTTCTTCATGCCTGCCAGCAGAATTTCAATATCATGATCAGTGCCGATACTGATACGCACAAATTCACCGGTGCGTTTTCCCGGAAAATACCTGATAAATATTCTCTGCTTCCTCAACTCCTCAAAAAGTTTTTTAGCGCTTATTCCTGACGGCTTTGCCCACAGAAAGTTGGATTCAGAAGGATAAACCTTGAAGCCCATTTTGTTCAACGCATTTGTCAAATTAAGCCGCGTGCTCCTGATTCTCGCAACATTTCTGCGCATATAATAAACATCCGAAAGCGCGGCCAGCGCCAGCGCCTGCGATATAACATCAAGGTTATAAGAATCTTTTATCTTAAACAAAGCCTCCACCAGCTTGGCGGAGCCAACCACGTAGCCAACCCGCAAGCCCGCGAGCGAATAGGACTTCGAAAGCGACCGGGCTATAAGCACGTTTTTCAGATCAAGCGCTATGTCAACACAATCCTCCTTCGCAAAATCAACATAAGCCTCATCTATAACAACAACTCCCTTATAACGCCTGCAGAATGACCTGACCTGCTCCTTGTCATATAAAATCCCTGTCGGCGCGTTAGGATTGGTCAGAAAAAAAAGCGAGCTCTTATGATCAGCCGGCATATTCCACTCAAAATCACAACCAAGCTCAACCGGCTCTTTATTGACTTCACGTATTTCGGCAAGAACAGGATACAGGGAATATGACGGCTCAAAGTACCCTATGGCCCCGTCGTTTTCCACAAAGGCGCGCGTACACAAAGCCAGTATTTCATCCAAACCATTCCCCGCAAATACACAGGACTCATCACAGCCATGCAGTTTTGCTATCGCCGCCGCCAGCCGCCGGCTGACAGGATCAGGATACCGCGAAAGCCTGCTGACATCCATGTCTGCCAAAGCCCTCAAAACAACCGGCGATGGCGGATATGGATTCTCGTTCGTGTTAAGTTTTGTAATTCCGGCGCCAACGGGCTGTTCTCCCGGCACATAACCCTGCATCTTGTCAACAGAACGCCTTATTAAACCCCTTTTCATAACCTTCTCTTACCTTCCTTTTCTTCTTCGGATCTGAACCTGCTTTTCTGCAAACCTTATCTCTGCCGACCTCGCGTGAGCATCCAGCCCCTCAATCCGGCCAAAAGCCTTTATTACCGGCATCGCTTTCTTTAAATCATCTCTGGTAAAACCAATAACACTGATGCGCTTCCTGAAATCGTCAACCGTCAGCCCTGAAAACATAGCCGCCGCACCGCCAGTAGGCAAGACATGACTTGGACCGGCAACAAAATCTCCTGTGCATTCAGGAGACCATTTCCCAAGAAACACGGCACCGGCATTTTTAACCTGCGGCAGCCATTTCCCAAGCTGGCCCACCATAAGCTCCAAATGTTCCGGCGCGAATCTGTTGCAAAGATTCATACCTTCAGACAATGACTTTACAATCACTATCATCATTCCTTTTGCCATTACTTTTTCCGCCGCAATTCTCCTGCTCAAGCTTTTAACTTGAATTTCCAGCTCGTTCACCACCGCTTTCGCCAGACTCGCAGATGAAGTAACCAGCAAAGCTTTCTCCCAACCCGTGCCGTGTTCAGCCTGCGACAATAAATCCGCGGCCACATGTCCGGCTGCAGCGGATTCGTCAGCCAATACAGCTATTTCACTGGGACCGGCAACAAGATCCAGCGCTACCTTGCCGTAAACCTGACGCTTTGCCGCCGTAACATATGTCCCGCCGGGCCCGACTATCTTGCGCACGGCCCGAACGGTTCGTGTTCCATAAGCCATAAGCCCTATGCCCTGAATACCGCCCGCCCTGTAAATTTCTGTCGCTCCGGCTGTCTGCAATGCATACAGCAGAACCGGATTCATTTTCTTTCCATCAACCGGCGGAGTGCACACAACTATCTCCGGAACACCTGCTTCCTTTGCCAGAACAACCGTCATCAAAGCAGTTGAAACCAATGGAGCGGCTCCACCCGGAACGTAAACCCCCACCCTGTCAACAGGCGTAAACCGTTCCCCAAGCAAACCGCCGCATGGACTAGCCATAAACCAGTCTTTCTTCATTCCAGCCCGGGCAAAAGTCGATATCCGCCGGCACGATTCTTTTACCGCGCGACGCAATTCCGCAGGCACAGAGCGGCATCCCGCCGTTATCTCTTTATCCGTCACCCTGATTTCATTCTCACGCAATACAAGCCTGTCAAAACGCCTGATATATTTTACAATAGCCTTCCCGCCGTTAAGCCTGATATCACGCAGAACGCTGGCGGCTGTTTTTTCAGCACCTTCATCAAATGCCGGCCTGCTGAAAAATATCTCCACCTTGTTTTTGTTTTCCGGCCACCTAACAATGCTAACACTCATAATTTACTCCATCCGCCAGAATTATAATGTCTTCTTTCCTTCAAAACCAACTGTTACAAATCCACCGCAAGCTTTGTCCATATTCAAAAATCTGATTTGATATACCACTCTCACCACTTTGTCGTCTATCTCCTGATCGCCGGAACTTGTTTCCACGAACACATGCTCCGGCCAGCCGTTAATGCCGGCATCCACGCTCACAGTCACCTGCCACGCCTTGTTAATGCCGGTCAACGATTCAGGCAATGACGGCGTCTTGTATTCATGGTTCTTTAAATCGCCTGATACCTGCCATACAATCTGCTGCCAAGCGAAAACATCCGTTGTGAAAGCAGGGGTCCCCCTCCAGTTCGGATCATACTTCCCGTCCGCCTCCACAAAACGTTTGTTCAGCAATGTCTTTTCAGACATTTCCGCCGAAATAACGGCTTGCCCGCGCCGTTTCCATGAATCATCTGTCTCCTTTTCCTTATATCTGTCAAGCGTGTTGGAAACAACACCCCTGTCCGCCATTACACCCAAATTGTTCATGAAAACAGATTCTCCCTGCATACACTCCTCGACTCCAACTTTCACATAACGCAATTTCATTCGCGCTGAAGAACCGGTACTGGAATAAGATTCACGCCCGACAGGCCAAACCAACCATATCGCTATCCAGCACACAGAAACAAAAACAGAAGGAATATCAATCGGTCCTTTTCTGTAGAATCTGTTGCGCGCACTCATTTCTTATTCCCGTCAGGCCTTGCAGTGTCGTGCAAAGCTATATCTACCATCTTTACACCTGCTTCACATGCCATATCATAAAGCATTGTTAATGTTCCATTCTTAACGTTGCTGTCCGCCTGAATTATCAAACCCGATTCAGGATCTTTTTTCATGTGGTCAGCGAACGCGTATTTTAATTTAATCATCTGCTCGGAGTTGTTTACCCAGAACTGTACATCATCAAAAAACACCACCTCCTGCCTGTCCCAGCCGGAAGGCGCCTGAAGAGAAAAAACAACCGCCTGCATACCCGAACGCAATCCTTCGTTAAAACGACTGTCGGGCAGTTCAATCACAAACCCCGGCTGAAGGGTTATTTTTGATTCAAGCATCATGAAAAACAGAACTAGCAGCACAATGTTAACCCACGGAGCCGCGCTTATAAGGCTCTGCCCGATGCGGTTACGCGGCCGATAACGTGTTCTCAAACCATCAGCATCCCAGCCGCCGGTTATGCGTCCGTCACTTTCAGAAGTTTTTTTATTGTTGCTTGCCATTGTTCTTTTGCTCTCCTAGAAAAGCCATGATTTCCGTGCTGGCCCTCTCCATGTCCAGTACAATCCTGTCTATTTTTATGACCAGCAGATTAAAAGCCGCATAACATGGAATCGCAACGGTCAATCCCGCCGCGGTTGTTATCAAAGCGCTGAACAAACCGGACATCACATCCGCGGATTGTATCAGAGGCACCTGATATCTCATCACCAGCAGGGATTTCATCATCCCTATCACAGTCCCCAGCAGCCCAAGCAGAGGCGCCATTTGCGCCACAGTTGCAATAACCACAAGCCTCCGCTCCATCCGCGAAGTTTCAGCCAGCGCCGCGTCACTGATGGCAGACCTGATATCCTGCCTGTCGCCCGTCCTGTACATTATGGCTGTCTTTACAATATAGGCCACCGGACCCGGGGTTTCATCACATATCGTCAAAGCCTCATTAATGTTTTCCCGCTTTAGAATATTTATAATACCCTTTAGAAAATCCTCCGACTTGATTCTCGCGCGATGAAGATGGAGCGACCTCTCGATAAACACAAAGAAAGCCACAACACCCATACAGACAATAATCCAGAAAACTGGCCCGCCTTGATTTATAAATTCAAACGACATTTCTGCCTCCTTAATATCAATAATAGAACAACGACCAATGTTCAGTCTTTATTTTCTTTATCCGCTCCCTGGCCTCATCAGACGCAACGCCCTCGAGACCGGCATCAACAACCCTCTCAAGAATGCTAACTGCTTTTTTCCATTCCTTTTGCGACTCCATTATATCAGCCGCGTCTCTTGATGCACGCCAGAACCACATCATACAATTTTCGCTTTGAGAAACACCTTTCTGCTTTTCTTCAAGAAAAGGCATCATAACCTTGACATAATACTGCTCTATGGCGTCCTTCGCCAGCCCCATCTTCTCCATGCACCGCCCTATCTTGTACTCAGCCTGCAAAACCAGGTCAATACCCGCTTCCTTGCTGTTCACCACCACGCGGTAGGACTTCATGCTCTCCTCATAACGCTCAATATCTTCAGAGCCAAGCAAAAACAGACAATCACCTTTTTTCATCCATGCCAGAACAGTTAAATCACTGGATGGATATTTTTTTATAATCTCCTCAAGTGCCAATATCGCCGCCGAATAACTGCCAAGCCTGTTCAGCGTGTCTGCCTGATTGAAACGCACTTCCGCCAACCGGGAACTTTGCGGATATTCCTTTGCCACTCTGGCAAAAATCTGTTCAGCCCGCACATATTCCTCGGAGTTGTAAGCGCATTGACCGGCTTTCAACAACGCGTCATCAGCCATCTGACTGGATGGATATTTTTCAACAAGCGTCAGAAAATCCTGACCGGCCGACTTGTAATCCGCTTTATTATACTCGTATTTTGCCACCTCAAATAAAACCTCAGGAGCCCACTTTGACACCGGAAACCTTGACACAAAACTCCGCCATGTCATCACCGCGTCTTCATTCCTGCCAAGCCTGTAATAACACATGCCGCGCATATAATACGCCTGCTCATACGCCGGATCTTTCGGAAAATCTGCTACTATCCGCTCGAAATCCGTCAACGCTTCTGGCGAACGGAATAAATTGTAATTCACCATGCCGCGCCCCAAAAGCGCCTGAACAAAACACGCTCCATTGGAATACGATTCCATGACCCTGTTGAAACCAGCCAGCGCGTCAAGCCATGACTCACGCGACCCGGTACCCTCCGCCTTCCTGACTTTGATTTCCGCTATCCTGAGAAGCGATTCGGCCGCCCAGTCCGTTCCCGGATAAATGTCCAGCAATTCAATGAAACGCCTCTCCGCTATTTCATACTCACCGGCAGAAACCGAGCTTTGCGCCAGTTGATACCGGGCACGCGCAGTTAAATCCGATGCCGGAAATTCCTCCAGAAATTTCTGATAAATTTCATCCGCCAGCTTGTATTGCCCGTTCGCAATATACGCATTACCCATTTCCAGCAGACTCTCCTGCTTCAAAAGAGGCTCCTTGAACAGAACATACGCCTTTTTAAATACAATCGCGGCTTCAGCATAACGATTCAGCTTGATCAGCCCTCTGCCCTTTCCCGCATACGCCAGAGCCTGCCCCCTTTCATCACTGAACGTCTCCAGATAATGCTGAAATTCCGCAACCGACTCTTCAAATTTACCATACTCCAAAAGCGCTTCAGAAAGCCGCAACTGTATATCGCCCGAAGAAGGATCATCCGCGTGCGAGATCATGAACCCCCTGAGTAACGGTATTCCCTCTTCAAAACGGCCTGCCTCCACAAGAAGGCGGCCGAAATCAAGGCTCATCTTCTCCTTGATGTCATGGCTCTTTGCCAGCGCCACACCATTACTGAAAGCCATCAAAGCATTAGCCTTGTCGGAGCGTGATTCATAAACTTCCGCCAGAGAACCCCACGCCTGAGAACGAAGGTCATCCGCCGCGCTTTCATCATTACCCAGCACCGTCAAAACATTTCCGGCATAATCCAGTTCTTTTTTTTCTATAAATACCTGCCCAAGCCAATAACGCCCTTCCTGAACCGGCTTTGAAACAACCGGCATGTCCATCAGCTTCGCCAGCACAAGCCCGCCTTCATCAATATACCCGAAACCTATCAGCGCCTTGCCCCAATCAAGCAGGTCTACAGCCCGCTCCTCTGCAACATTAGGCATTTTTTCATATTCCCTGAACGCCGCAATAGCTTCATTTATCATATCTTTTTTTAAATAACACCAGGCCTGCAGTCTCTTAATGCGACTGCCATCAGCACCGCCTGAATACTCGCGGCCTAAACCCGACAATACATCCAACGCTTTGTCGTACTCGCCCGTTTCGTACAGAAAAAAACCGCGCCAGAAAACAAACCCGGCATCTTCAGGTAAATCACGGCGCCACTTGCTACCCGGCTCCAGAACATCAAGCGCCTTCCTGCTCTTCTTCTGCGCATACATCGAACGGGCCAGAAGAATAACAGCTTCTTTCCTCTGCTCCGGCTTAAGCGCATCCTGCCCCAAAGTCAGATAAGTCCTGATTTTCTTGTAGGCAATATCACTCAACCCATCTTCCAGCGCGGCCTTGCCCTCTTTGAGAATAAGATCCAGCTCATCAGTTCCGGCGTCCTGAACACCCGAAACCTGAAGCGCCAAAACAAGGTTCAGAATAAACAAAAATGCCGGCAGACCGCGCCGCAAAATAAAGAACGGCTTCCACCCGGATCCGGCATGTTTTTCAATATTCTTCATGTGATCATCTCACCGCGCGCTCACCAGCCGCATACTCAAATACCCAGTATACTCTTCAACGCTTTTCCCGTATACGAAGTTTCGCAACATGCCACTTCCTCCGGCGTGCCGGAAACAACAAGATATCCGCCCTTATCCCCGCCCTCAGGACCAAGATCAATAATGTAATCACTAGTCTTAATAACGTCCATATTATGTTCTATAACAACAATAGTATTGCCCGCATCACGCAATCTCTGCAGCACCTGCAAAAGCCTTTGCGTGTCCGCAAAATGCAGACCTGTTGTAGGCTCATCAAGCAGATAAATTGTACTGCCGGTGGCCCTTTTGCTTAACTCCGCCGAAAGTTTTATGCGCTGAGCCTCTCCTCCGGAAAGAGTCGTCGCCGACTGTCCTAATTGCAGATAACCAAGCCCTACTTCCGATAATGTTCTCAACTTCCGCTCCACCATCGGAATATCACGGAAAAACTCCTGCGCTTCATCCACTGTCATAGACAATACTTCAGCAATGTTTTTTCCGCCATAAAGAACTTCCAGCGTCTCTTTATTATACCGCTTCCCGCCACACTGCTCACAGGTAACATAAACATCAGGAAGAAAATGCATTTCCAGCTTCAAAATGCCGTCACCCCTGCACTTCTCACACCGCCCGCCTTTCACATTAAAACTGTACCGCCCCTGACCATAACCCCTCACCTTCGAAGCCGGCATCTGGGCAAATAACTTGCGAATGTGCGAAAAAGCATCCGTATACGTCACCGGATTGCTCCTTGGCGTCCGGCCTATCGGAGACTGATCAATGACAATGACCTTGTCCAGCTTGTTCATCCCGGTAATCTGCTTGTGCTTGCCCGGACGGTCTTTCGAACCAAAGAAATACCTGAAAAGAGAACGCTTTAGAATATCATCCACCAGCGTGCTCTTTCCGCTTCCTGAAACACCCGTAACGCAAACAAAAAGACCCAGCGGAATCGATATATCAATGCATTTTAAATTGTTCTCCTCTGCCTGCCATATTTTCAACTCTTCCTTCCCGGCTGCCTTGCGCGAGGAAGGAATATGCATACGCAGTTCACCGTTTAAATATCTGCCCGTCAGCGATTCTTTATTGGACAATAAAACATCAATCCCGCCCTCAGAAACAACCTTGCCGCCATGCCGCCCCGCGCCCGGCCCTAGATCTATAATATAATCGGCGTTCCTGATCATCTCTTCATCATGCTCAACCACAACAACCGTATTCCCTATGTCACGCAGTTCCTTCAACATCTTCATCAAACGCCGGTTATCGCGAACGTGCAAGCCTATCGTAGGCTCATCCAGAACATATAAAACCCCAACCAGACCGGACCCTATCTGCGCCGCAAGCCTTATCCTCTGCACTTCACCGCCGGATAACGACCCGCTCTCCCGATCAAGTGTCAAATAGTCCAGCCCGACTTCCGCCATGAACCGCAGTCGCCTTTGAATCTCTTTCATCACCTCTCCGGCAATATGCTTCTCATGATCACTCAACCGCAATTGCTCGAAAAACGAAGCGCATTCACTGATCGACATTTTCGACATCTCAATAATGGATTTGCCGCCTACCGTGCATGCCGCAACCTCCGGCTTCAGCCGGCCGCCATTACAAACCGGACATCTTTGCCGGCTCATATACTGCCTCAACCTCTGCTTGGTATACTCGCTTTCACTGCTTTCAAACATTCTCTCCAGATTGGGAATAACTCCTTCAAAAGGCTTCTGTATCCTCCGGTAAGCGCCCCCGCGCCAATAATTAAATTCCAAATCCTCACTGCCTGAACCATGCATCAAAACTTTTCTGATCTGCGGCGAAAGATCCTTGTACGGTGTATCCACGCTGAAGTCATAATGCCCGGCTACAGTACGCAAAACACGTTTGTAATAAATGATCAGCCGCCTCCCGCCTCTGCGCCAGGCATGAATGGCACCGCCGCTTATCGCCAAATCCCTGTTGGGCACAACAAGGTCCTCATCAAACACCAGCTTGTTGCCTAAACCCGCGCACTCAGGACAGGCGCCGTAAGGACTGTTGAAAGAAAAACACCGCGCCGTAAGCTCATCAAAACTTATCCCGCAATCAACACATGCGTTCTTTTCAGAGTATATTGCCTCTCGGCTTCCGGCCGCCTCATCACCTGTTAAAACCATCATCACGCCCTTGCCGTGCTTCAACGCCAGCTCAACAGAATCTGTCAGCCGCGTGCGGACACGGTTTGTGATAATCAGCCGGTCAACAACCAGCTCTATAGAATGCGCCGTTTTGCCGTCCAGCTTTGGCACAGAACCAAGCTCATAAATCACACCGTCAACCCGTACACGCACAAATCCCTGCTGACCCGCCCCCTTTAAAACATCCTCATGCTGGCCCTTGCGCCCCTTCACCAGCGGAGCCATCAGCGTTACCTTCGTGCGCGGCTCCAAGCTCATCAACTGCTCAACTATTTCCTGCGCCGTCTGACGCCCGACAGCACGCCCGCATTTCGGACAATGCGCCTCGCCTATCCCGGCAAAAAGGAGCCTCAAATAATCATGAATTTCTGTTGAAGTAGCCACCGTGGAACGCGGATTCGAACCGGCAGTCCTCTGCTCAATCGCTATGGCTGGCGCCAGCCCGTCAATGTAATCAACTTCCGGCTTCTGCATCTGATCAAGAAATTGACGCGCGTAGGCCGAAAGACTTTCCACATACCTCCTCTGCCCCTCCGCATACAATGTATCAAAAGCCAGAGAAGATTTGCCCGAACCACTCAACCCCGTAATAACAGTTAGTTTATTACGAGGTATCGTAACGGTAATATTCTGCAGGTTATGCTCCCTGGCGCCTGCAATGGTTATGCAGTTCTTGTTCATGAGATGCACGTTCGTAAAGTGACAGACTACGCAACAACCTTGACGAGATGAAAATTCTTCTTGCCCGACCTGAGCACAAGAATAACTCCGTCTATTATCTCTTCCACTTTTATCCGTTCGTCTATGCCTTCCACCCGGCGATTGTTAATGTATAAACCGTGATTTTCTATCAGCCGCCGGACAGCACCTTTACTGTCGCATAAACCAGTAGCCGCCACAACATCAACAACAAGCGCCCGCTCGACTTCCATCCTGTTTAATTCAGTCGAACTGACATTGGCAAAAATACCCAGCAAATCACTCGCGCGCAGGCCTTCCATCGACTCGCCAAAAAGAACCGCGCTGGCGCGAAGCGCCACCTTAAGATTGTATTCGCCATGCGCAATACGGGTCACCTCAGCAGCCAGCTTCTTCTGGGCCACCCTGCCTTCAGGCGCTGTTTTCATCTGATCCTCAATCCCGCGAATTTCATCCATGGGTAAAAATGTGAACATCTTCAGAAAACGGATAGCGTCAGCATCGGTTACACGCACAAAGAATTGATAAAAATCATAAAACGAGGTCATACTGCTGTCCAGATACACAGAATTACCTTCGCTCTTGCCGAACTTCTGACCCGTCGAATCACAAACAAGCGGAACGGTAAGCCCATACGCATCACCGCCTCGAATCTTCCTGATAAGATCTATACCGGCTGTTATGTTCCCCCATTGATCAGAACCGCCTACCTGCAGAACACAGCCTTCCTCCTCATACAACTTCAAAAAGTCATAAGCCTGCAGAAGCTGATAACTGAACTCCGTGAAACTCATCCCCGACTCACTGCTCAGCCGGGCTTTGACACTTTCCTTGCCAAGCATTGAACCCAGCCGGAAATGTTTCCCTATGTTCCTCATAAAATCTATAATCGTTACATCACGCACCCAGTCACTGTTGTTCAAAATCGTTGCAGAGGCCGCCGGATGCTCAAAGTCAAGAAACCGGGACAGATTACGGCGTATACCGGCCGCGTTTAAACTAACCTCTGTCTCACTCAAAAACGGCCTCTCATCCGACTTGCCGGACGGATCACCTATCATTCCCGTGGCCCCGCCGACAACCGCGATCACACGATGACCACATCTCTGAAAATGCGCCAATGCCATGATGGGAACAAGATTGCCCACCGCCAAAGCACTACTCGTAGGATCAAAACCTGCATAAACAGTCCTCGGCGATGCCGAAAGAAAATCACCAAGACCCGGATCAGTGACATTATCCAGCAAACCGCGTTCCTGCAGAATATTCAGAACATTAGCCAATGTTGAAAAGCCTCCTTACAACCCTCAAACGATAAACCCGCATTTTGCGATTGATCAATTTGCCACAGACGCGAGACGCCACTGTAGACTACTGCAAGTCTCTCGCAACGATACAGATGCGGCAAATTCATCACCTCGCCGGGGCCAGCTGTTTCTCAAATGCAAAATATAAGATAAAGGCGCCCCCTGATACGGGACGCCCCTATCAATGCAATCCCTTTTAAAACGGTATTATTTCTTTATTTCTTCAGTATCAGAGCTACCCGCTTTGCCATCACCGGGACGCCACTCCTCTATACCCTTGGCATCCATGGCTTCATCAAACGCGCTGGCAAGACCGACCATCTTATCGCCCGGCTTCAAACCAGCAAACATTTCTTCAGCCTGCTTGACAAAATCCTCTTCAGGAATAGAACTCGCCTTTATACTGAGCCCCATCCGGCGCTCCGACCTGTCAATGCGCATTATCCGGGACTCCACTTCATCCCCGACTTTCAACACTTCATGAACGTGCTCCACATGGTCGTTGCTTATTTGTGATATATGCACAAGACCATCAACACCTTCCTCAACCTCTATGAATGCGCCAAAAGATGTAACCTTTGTCACCTTGCCTTTGACAAGCTGACCAATCCGGTAACGCGATTCAATCCTGTCCCACGGATCTTCCTGCATCTGCTTCATGCCAAGACTGATGCGCTTGTTCGACGCGTCAACTTCCAGCACAACCGCGTCCACCTTGGCGCCCTTCTCGAGCACCTCGGACGGATGATTAACTTTCCGGGTCCACGACATATCAGACACATGAATCATTCCATCTATGCCGTCTTCCAGTTCAATAAACGCGCCGTAAGACGTAAAGTTGCGAACTGTTCCGCTGACCATCGAGCCGACCGGATACCGCGCTTGAACCGTATCCCACGGATTCTCCTCGGTCTGGCGAATGCCAAGAGCTATTTTCTGCTCATCCTTATTCACATTCAACACCACAACATCAACCTCATCGCCCACCGCCAGAACATCAGAAGCACGCATAATACGACGGGTCCATGAAATCTCAGAAACGTGAACAAGCCCCTCAACACCCTTCTCCAGCTCAACAAACGCGCCGTAAGGAGCAATATTAACCACCTTGCCGCGCAATCTGCTTCCAACCGGATAGCGCACCTCTATATCCTCCCATGGATTCCACTGCGCCTGCTTCAATCCAAGCGAAACACGCTCTCTTTCAAGATCAATTTCAAGAATGACAACTTCCATCTCATCACCGATTGACAATAATTCAGAAGGATGCCCTATTCTGCCCCAGCTCATGTCCGTTATGTGGAGAAGCCCATCCAACCCGTCCAAATCAATAAACGCGCCAAAATCTGTGATATTCTTGACACGTCCCTTGCGCCGCTGGCCAACCTCTATCGTCTCCAGAAGATCCTTGCGCTTGCTCTTCATGCGCTCTTCTATAAGCTCACGCCTCGAAACAATAATATTACGCCGTTCCGGACTTATTTTCAGGATCTTGAATTCATATTTCTTCCCGATATAAACATCCATGTTGTGAGACGGCATAACGTCTATCTGCGAACCCGGCAGAAAAGCATCCGCGCCGTTTATATCAACTATCATGCCACCCCTGACGCGGCTCTTCACTACACCTTCAACTATAGCGCCTTCCGCGTAATTCTGAACCACATGATCCCACATCAACTTCTCGTCAGCCTTCTGCTTGCTCAAAACCACCATGCCGTTATCATCTTCTATTTCATCAAGCAGAACATTAACGCTATCTCCGGGATGCACTGTTGAAATATCACTAAATTCACCAGACGAGACAACCCCTTCCGACTTGTAGCCGATATCCACCAGAACTTCATTGCCCCTGATTTCCAATACTTTCCCCGGCACAATGGAGCCCTTGATGAAACTTTTCATTGTTTCATCATACATTTGGGCCATTTCCGCCTTATAATCACCACTAAACTCCGACAGATCGAAGTTAACTCTCTTTTTTCTTTGTAACTGTTCCATAATTCTCCCTATTAATAATCTATACAGCCTTTTGCCCGCATCCCAAGACACGGAAACTGTACACCGTTCTAAAACAAGAAACCTAGCAAAGTATGACAAATTGAGAGTATGAGCAAGACCGAAAAAGCCTTTTTAGCGAAAAACACCGCAAAATTGAGCAAAATAACCCGTTTTTACTGGCAAAAAACACTTTTTTTATTCTTTGCGCCAAAAATCAGGCTTCTTAATAGAAAAGGGCCGGTCAGTATTCAGCTACGCCCGCTCAATCTCGAAATCACACACCAGCGGCAGATGATCAGAGAGAAGTATCTTCGGCATATCAAAGTTGTTTATCCTGATATGCGGACTGTGCAATATGAAATCCAGTTGCCGCTTTGGAGCCCAACTGGGATACGTGGGCACCCCGCCGGGACCAGCACTTGCCAGTCCAGTCGCTGCTAAAAACAATTTTATCTCACGATCACCCCAGTGTGAATTGAAATCGCCCGCAACTATACAGGGTTTTCGAATCGTTTTGACCATGGAATACAGGGCCGCCAACTGGTCCTGCCTTGCACGATAACCCAAGGCAAGGTGAACCAGAAAAACAGTTAACCGCTTCATCTCCAGCTGGATGACAAGACGCTTGACTCCCTTGTCAAAGTAATGAAAGTGCGCATCTTCAATACTATCCTTGGTCAGAAAGGCATTCCCCTGCTTGTTCATTATCGGCAACATGTGGGCCAACGAGTTCTCATCATACTTGGTGCTATAGGTGTGCGTATGATTGAGGGCAGAGGCTATAATATGGGCCTGATTTCGCCTTTGCGCACGATACGAACCCGCATCAACCTCGGCAAGCCCCATGATGTCAGGATCCAAATCCTTGATAAACTCAATGATCAACTTCAAATTTCGCGTGGTTCGTTTTAAATATCCGCTCCAGGGAAACATCAAACGCTTGCCACCCGTTCCATACCTGATGTTATAAAAAAGAAAACGCATAGCGCCCTTCAGTTCATGTTTCAAGATTCGAGGGTCAGCCCTCAAGACACTAAATAAGAGTTTTTCACCTTATCAGCTCAACGAATCAAGTTTTTTAGCAATCCGTTTCACCAACAGTGTTTGCTCCTTGTCGTGCCCCATCTGTTTTGCCAGCTTGCGCACCTGATAACTTACACCTGCTCCCGTCTTAAGCCCAAGCCGTTCTGCCGCCTCGCGTTGTGTCATATCCGCGTACTTTACCAGCATCATTCCGGCCACCCCCTTTACCACCCAGTCCCTCCTTTGTTCTTTAAGCTCATTCACTCTTATACCGAACACTTTTGCCACAACCTCTTCCACTTTCCCCGCAGACAACCTCTTCCGCGCTTCCCTTCGAAACGACACATCTTCCGGCCGCTTATGATCTCTTATCTTTTCAGCATAGCTATCATCTATCCTTTGCCGAAACTCTTCATTGCCTATACTGCGCGGCGATCTCCACATCTCTACCTCAAACTCTTCATCCGGCCTTTTTAAACCTTCTTCCACAAACCGGCGATATTCTTGCCTACGTTCTTCTCCTCTGCCTCCCGCCAGCGCAAGCATTGCCCCCTCGTCCACCAGCTCATATCTAGCGCCTGTCCCGCTATAGCCCGGATAACTGCTCCATCTATACTTCCTCAAGGCTTCAAGTCGCTCCGCGGTTGGCTTCCCTTTCATATTCTTTACGCACACTGGATTCAAGTGTACATACCGGCTCAACTTCAGCAGATAATCATCTCCTTCCACCAGCCTCGCACCATACCGCCCCTGTGTAACATGCCCATGCCGGCCATGCCTCAAATTGAAATACACCGTGTAACCTGTCAGCACAGACTGCATAAACCGGCTCAAGTTGGCTTTGGGTGTTTCTATCACCAAATGAAAATGATTCCTCATTAAACAGAACAAATACACCCTTACTCCGTGCAATTCCGAGCATTCTTTAATCCTGCTCAGCAAATACACTCTATCCTTGTCGCCCTTGAACAGATTCTCACCACCGTTACTTCTTACCGTAACGTGATAAATCGCACCTTCATATTCCAGCCTTAATTGTCTTGCCATACTGCATCTCTACCAAATTCTAATTCCTTGTCAACCCTTATTTAGTGTCTTGAGGGCTGACCCCTCTATCTTTCAACGGCAACCGTACTGGCAAATCTTTAATTGGTGATTTTGTTGCTTTGCTAATATTCACTCTTTCACATAATGTAATACCAGTTTATGCCCGCCATTACAACACCGATAAAGCTTGTTTGTTTATTCTAATACACTAGAATTTCATGGAAAATTAGAGGGATAGAGGAGTCAATTCTTCTTCTATGGGGGTCCGCCTGACCGGAATAAAGTCCGGAATTAAATCGGAATAAAGTTTATTCCGGTCTATTCCATGAGGAATAAAGTTAAGAAAACATATGACGATCTGCATAAGTGGATTGACGTGCGCAGTCATCTGACTATGAGAAATACATTGAAAAGAAATACGGCAAGAAAGGTGTTATCGAATGGCTTTTCCATATTGCTCTGGACAATCTTGAAACAGCCAACAAACTTGCCGCCTATGTCTACAATAAACCCTACAAGAAAATAGAAATCGTTTTTGACAAGACGGGTATCAGACATTGTTCTTTTGAATAGGAAGTATTCTCGCCTTTAAAATGACCATTGAACGATTCCATCGCCGTATATCTCTTGCCTGTATTCCTTGCCATTGTCGGTACTCCTGATTTTTGCGGTTGGGGGTTCCCCAAACCATTACCATTTCTTATGACCAACTACGCAAGTCTTATTTAGTACTCATACCGGTTCAAATTTCGGGGTGCACCTCCAACGTCCCATTTCAGGCGGGTGATTTCAAACCGCCCCGTGACAGAGAGAAAACAGAGGAACTTTTACTTCACAATCATCTCTGATTGCTGTATTTTGTCCCAAGTATTGAGTCGTAAATAATATAAATATAAAGCAAGGTATTTAACGATGTGAAGGGATAGCAGGGACATCGTTAAATGCTTTGTTGAATTCCTGTCTCATTGAATATTGATGTTTACTTCGTCTTTCGAGGTGGGGACCGATGGGCCCGGTCAATCGCACTTCGAAAAAGCCTTGGTGGGGCAAAATCCCTATGCCGTTAAATCAGCATTTTCAAAAGGGGTGCCTCAGTTGACGTTTACGTTTTAATTGTATTGGTTGTTGGAAATAAGAAACATACTCAGGTATGGGTGAGTTTTTGGGCCTACAGGGTCAGGGCGCGACAGGGGTAATACCCCAGCGTCAATTCCTTGTTTTGCTATTTAGAAACCTGCCTTCTCCAGCCCCATTTTTGCCAGTTACCACCATTTTGTCGGTGGACCCAACACAAAGGAACCCAGCAACAACATGAAAACTCCGATCAAATATGTGAGTGCTGGTCGCCATGCCTTGGCGAAGTTCAACATCACAGACATGGGTGCTACCATGGGAAAGCAAAAAAGCATACCGAGTCCATACCGTACGCTTTCTCTGAATGCTACAACCACGAACCAGCATCCCCCAAACAGCCACATAATCGCACCGAGAAGGCGTAATACCCACCCAGTTGCCGCCACACTGTTCGGCATTCGTCGCATAATAGGATGGCTATTCGTTGTTGCTATTCCTGTCCTATCAATATAAAACCCGTCTGCTGTAGCAAGAAAAGAGATCGATGAACGCTCTGTTCCTGGAATAACACATGCCCAGCCACTTGGATCATGAATTAGTTTTGCCCCTTCAAACCACCATTCAAGCAACCTGCCCAATTCGTTGGTATTGAGCGTATAAGATCCGTGTCTTGTATAGTAGATTTCTTCTGCCTGCCGGATATCCTTAAGAAAAGACGCTGCCTCTCCCGTGTACCCAGACACTCTGTAAAATCGGATTCCAGTAATTCTTCCCCAAATCGAGATACCCGACACATCCCCAGCCCACTGTTCTTCCCTGGTGTCAAGGGCCAGAAAAGCAAGCACGACAATGTTCCAGACCACTGCTAATAGAAACGCAATATATTTAGACCGTTGTTTCAATTTTGCCATCCTTATTGGTCAAACCACACACTCTTATCTCGTCAGCATCATCTGCTACTACTGAGGTGCTATGGTTCCGATCCACACGTGCTCGGATAGAGGGGTCAGGCACCAAGGCACTAAATAAGAAATGTTTCATGTTCATTATGTTACAAATACCTGCAAAGGAATTCAAGTATATTCCCCTGCAATTTTCCTGATCAATCCTTATTTATTACCTTGCAGTAAATTCTCCAATCTTTTCGTCATCCTTATCGTTCATGATAATGGCTCCGTTCCTTCTGCCAAAACCTTCATGTAACAATCATAACTGAACATTCTGTTCCGCTTGCGTCCGGTAATTTCTTTCACAATACCAGCATCTCGCAATGCGCCCATCACCTTTGTCACAGTGTTTGGAACCAACCCCGTCCTGTAACAGGCAACGGGAATAGAAAGCAGAGGACGTTCCGCCATTAGATCAAATACGCGGTAAGAAGACCCTGATATGCGGCCCATTGACTGCACTGTGTTCCTATCCTTCCTGACAATTTCAGAAAGACGATTTGCAGTTGAAACTGCCTGCCTTGATGTTTCCCGCACTGCATCCACAAAATAGGCCACCCATGATTCCCAGTCACCATCAAGCCTGACTTGCTGAAGGAGATCGTAATAAGCCTTGCGATTCTGCTTGAAGTACAGACTAAGATACAACAAAGGTTCGCTTATAATTTTCTCGTGGCAGAGCAACAACGTAATAAGCAATCGCCCCAAACGGCCGTTGCCGTCCAGAAAAGGATGCATGGTTTCAAACTGAACATGCGCCATGGCGGCTTTCAGCAGGACAGGCGTTCGCTCCGGATCGTCATTTAAAAATTTCTCGAACGAACTGAGACACTCCGCCAGCCGCTCCGGTGGAGGCGGAACGAACCTCGCATTCCCGGGTCTTGTTCCTCCGATCCAGTTTTGACTGGTCCGGAATTCTCCCGGCTTCTTCCCGGCTCCACGTCCTTTCGACAACAATTTTCCGTGTATCTCACAGATCAAACGATTACAAAGAGGGAAACCATCACGCAAGCGCTTGAGGCCGTATTCCATAGCGGCCACGTAGTTGGACACCTCTCGCACATCATCGAGAGGAACACCTGGCGCACCATCCATCTCAAACAATAGAAGATCTGACAAGGATGATTGCGTACCCTCTATCTGGGATGAAAGAACCGCTTCTTTACGTATGTACATGTAGAGAAAAAGAGATGTATCCGGGAGAATGGTAGTGATGCCATCCAATCTTCCCAATTCAAGATGTGCCTGATCTATTGCATCCCGCAATGAATTAGAGACTTCCAATGCAGGATTTGGCGGTAACGGGGCGGGCACAAAAGCTCTCACGGATTCCCCTGCCGTCGAAATTGTCAGATATTCGCCTGTTTTTCGCTGTGCCATACAACCTTCTTATTTCGTTTTATGCAATAGCAGAAAACACTATTGCACGATAACAGCCTATCGTGCAATAAGAAAATTTATCTTCAGTTCCAATAGGCACTTTGTCGCGCTGGTCAATCCTTATTTATCCGCTTGGGGACAGTTCTCTCTATCCTTTTTGCCCAACTTCGTCTCGCGCACTATTTTAAGTATATTCTTGACCCAATAGATCGCAATTTCAGACCCAACACCTACTTCATGAAAGACATCACGCTGAGTGCTTGCCCACGAAGCATCATCAGATGAGCAAACAACAAAAAAACGATCATCAAAGCTACAATGACTTCCATATTGATTAACACCCACATAACCTATCCGTCCTCGAGCAATAGTGATTCGATGCTCCCTAAAGGTCATACTTGCACACTCTTCGGCTCCAAACGCAATCCATAGAAATTCCTTGTTAAAACTACGGATGGCTACATTCAGTTTGTGAAGGGTTGGCCCTAAACCGTTATTTCGCGAGAAAAGAACTGATAGCAAGCGCCTAGCTCTTCTAACCCTGATTGCCTGAACAATAATCATCAAAAAAACCAAAATAAATACAATACCACATTTGTCATCGTAATTCATTGTCTTCTTTCATCCTGACATATCTCATTCATACGTGAGACTTCTCTACTTTAATGTATAATTACCACCTAACGAGGCGGCGCAATGAATAACGATAATCCCCCGCCACACAGGCATCAGGCGCCAAGGTACTAAATAAGAAATGTTTCATGTTCATTATGTTACAAATGCCTGCACAGGAATTCAAATATATTCCCCTGCAATTTTCCCGATCAATCCTTATTTATTACCTTTAACCTGAATTACTGCAGGTTAAACTTTTTTTCGACAAATATGTTTTTTCTTTGCTTATACTGCCGGCAAACAGCTAAATTAACCCTTCATTATGATTATTTTGGCCACAGAACAATCTTCCTCCACGTGCAGTATCGCCCTGCTTAAAGATACTGCCGTACTCGCTGAAGCCTGCTGGATTAATGCCGGAGCTGAAAACCACCGGCTCTTCCTCCAGCTTCCCGGCCTGCTGAAGCAGGCTTCCATTGAAACTATAGATATCGATATGTTCTCAACAGGACTCGGCCCCGGATCTTTCTCAGGCCTCAGATCAGCCCTCTCCGCCATCCGCGCCATGGCACTGCCCGGCCATAAACCCGTCATCGGAATAAACAGCACCGAAGCTCTCGCTCGCCAGATATTCCAAAACACCGGCTGCCGCAAACTTCTCATCATAGGCGACGCCAGACGCAACCGGCTATGGCTCTCATCATTCGAATCACCACCGCCTGTACCCGAAACCGTTATTTCCATGACAACAATCGCCGAATTACCCGGCATCCTGAAAAATAAAAATGAATTCCTGATTGCCACTCCGGATTGGGACAGAATCGGACCGCAATTGAAACAATGTCTGAATTCATCTCAAACACTTATTGAAGAAAAAGTCGCCCCAAAAGCTTCTGACGTCGCTATTCTGGCTTTTGAAAAATTACAACTCGACTCCCAGCTTCTGCCGCTTTCCCCTATATACCTTCACCCGCCAGTCTCTATTGAACCCAAATTCCGTTCGCCCGTGAAAGATCCCAACCCGGATAATGCATGATTAAATGATATTTTTTTCTGTTCCCAACCCGTGCTTTTGTTATATTCGTTTGAAATAACTCTTAAAAACGGTAAAAAAACATGGATCTATCAGTAGTTGTACCGATTTATAACGAAGTGGAAAATGTTCCTATTCTCGTCGAAAAACTCCACCAAATCATGAGTAGAATCAAGTTTTCATACGAAATTCTCCTCATAGATGACGGCAGTTCAGACGGGTCCTGGCAGAAAATGCTGGTGTGTACCGCACAACTTCCGAGTTTCAGGCTGATACGCTTCCGCAGGAATTTCGGACAAACTGCCGCCATAAACGCCGGCTTCCGGGAATCAAAAGGCAATATTATAATAACCATGGACGCCGACCTTCAGAATGATCCAGCCGATATCCCCAAGCTGGTGGAAAAGATGAACGAAGGTTTCGACGTTGTTAGCGGATGGCGCAAGGACCGGAAAGACCCTTTCATCAATCGCCGGCTTCCATCCATTATTGCCAATTATCTCATAAGCCGCATCACCGGTATCAAACTCCACGATTACGGATGCACTCTCAAAGCTTATAAACGGCAGATCATCGAAAATCTGCATCTCTACGGTGAGATGCACAGATTCATACCAGCCCTCGCAAGCTGGGTTGGCGGCAGTATCGCAGAAATAACCGTCAGCCATAACCCGCGCAGGTTCGGCACATCAAAATACGGCATCTCAAGAACTTTGAGAGTCGTTCTTGACCTGATGACTGTAAAGTTCCTACTGAAGTACAGCACGCGTCCAATCCAAATCTTCGGCAAAATGGGAATGTTTTTCGGCATACCCGGAATTATCATGATGGCAACTGTTGTCATCGGTCATTTTTCTTTCCTCCTTTTCCACACAGACTTCGCCTCCCAGCTGGTTAAGCGGCCGTTCTGGGTGATCACTCCTTTTATGCTGATTCTGTTCTGCATGCAATTTATCAGCATTGGCCTGCTCGCGGAATTACAGGTTCGCACTTATCATGAGTCACAGAACAAACCAACATACGTAATCAAAGAAACCGCGGAATCAAATAAAGGCTGAAACAGGAAATTGCTTGTTCTGCAGGGAAAAACGCATACATGTTGCAAAATACCAACCTTGAAAATATACTATCCCCGATTCCCAAAATATCCCTTGCCTGCTTCATATTGTTAATTACTCTGGTCAACATAATTCTGCTCGTCCGGTTCAACAGGAAATCAGCAGACAGCCGTAATTTTCCCGCCATGCTTAATCTTCGATTATGGTCCGTAAAAGACAGCCTGTTTCTGACTCTTGTTCTGACAACCTCGATTCTTGCGCAACCGCTCATCGCGGCCGTAATAAATTATTTTCAGCCCGGCCTGTTAAGCAAAACACTTATCCTCCCTATTCTGATTCATATCATCCTGTTTCACGGCTCGGCCATCACAACAATAATATACATAATGCGGTACCGGGAAAAAGGCTGGGGGGGATCTTTCGGCTTTATTCCGGGAAGTTTTTTGCGGCACATCCGGCAGGGCATCGCCTTCTACATTCTCACAATACCGGTCATTCTGCTCATAACCGTGGTGTCCTACGAACTCCTCTCATTATTTCAACTGGAGGTCCAACCTCAAAATGTGATTGCCGCACTGAACGAACCATGTTGTTTAACACTTAAAGTGTTTGTGATTTTTGCCGCGGTAATTATCGCGCCAATTATTGAAGAAATAATTTTCCGCGGAATAGCGCTCCCATTGATAGCAAAACATTTCGGGATAAAATCCGCCATCGTTCTTACATCCCTTCTGTTCGCAACCGTGCATTTTCATCTGCCTTCCTTTATACCGCTCTTCGCTCTGGCCGCCGCAATGTCAATTGCTTACACCTACTCGGGCTCCATCATTGTGCCGATAGTAATGCACATGTTGTTCAACATAGTTAATATTGCCATACTGATTATGGCTTCCGGCCGTATTGCCGCGGTTTTTTAACCCAGACACCGGAAGAATTCCGACGCAACATAGGCCCTCAGGGGCAATCAAATATTATTGCCATTGAGGTTGTGCAGTTTGGTAAGAGATTTGATGAACATTGATTGTGAAGCCGGACTGTCTATCCACAAGACTTCTATTGGCGCTCCATACAGAGGCGCATAATTTGTCACATTGATCTTCTTGCAGTTCAATGTCTTCAGCGGCATGCCTGTCAGCACATCAACACTTTTAATCTGCGTTCCTTCCAAATCCAGATAAGTCAATTTCATGCCCTGTAAACACACAAAATCATACGCCTTAACGTTTTTTAACTCAAGGTGGGTCAACGGCATACCCCTCAAAAATGAAACATCCTTAACCTGTGTATCGTTCAACACAAGATGCTTGATAGGCAGGCCTTCCAAAGGAACAAAGCTGAACACCTTGGTCCCTGAAAGATCAAGATACTCCACACTCGAACCCTTCAACGGCGTAAGCAGCTTTACACCGCTATACGCAAGATCCACTTTCTTCAAAGGCATTCCCTTAAGGGGCATTATATCGTAAACTTTGCAGTTGCGGAATGTCACACTCTCCAGAGCCAGACCGCGAAGCGGTGATATATCCTTCAGCATCCCCTGCCTGCTTTCCCAGTTTTCATAAGAAAACACCTTCAGCGTACTCAACGCGGCTACAGGTGAAATATCAACAACATCCGCCGACCTTACCACCATCTCCCGCGCTTTGCCCTGCGAGTCCGTGGTAATAACAACGCTCCTGAGATCCAGTCGCGGGTTCTTCGCCATAAGCATACTGCTGACTGCTTTGACATCATCCATTATTTTCACAATATCAGGCGTCAAAACCACATCCGC
>JBFZFB010000064.1:0-18511 GCA_041306605.1 Lentisphaerota bacterium
ACCAAATCATGGAAGCTTGCAATTCTAAATCAACCAGAAGATGACTACAAATGGATTGAAGCACAGGCGGAGGAATTTGCTTCATATCTTCTGGCTCCAGAAATAGTGTTCGAGCCATTCCTTGCAGAACAAATTACATTACTTTCAAAAATTGACGCCCAATTACAATCTGAAGATATACTTCCATATCTTGCCAACCCCGTGGCGGAATATTTTGGAACAAGTAATGTTGCCGCTCAGGCAAGAATACGTAAAAGTTCACAATGGCAATTGTTTGTTACAAAACTCAATTCCAAATGACGCCATCCACTCTTGAGCTATTCAGGGATCACCCATGTCCTGATGTCTTTGCTTTCTTGAACAGTCTCTAAAAGAACAGTCACCCGCGGAATTAAGGGCATAGATAACCCGCATTATTTACCAAGCCAGCTATAGTAAACTATGCCTATCTCTGACCGGCATTTTCCATGACTATGGATTCCTCAACCAGCAAGACAGGTATGCCGTCTCTCACCGGATAAATCCTGGCACCGTCTTTCGTGATAAGCGCTTCCTGAAGCGGTTGCTCAACAAGTGCCCCGCCCTGTGTTCTTACACGATGACCGCCAATAGCACGGTTCAAACCGGCAAGATGGAAATCACTGGCTTTCTCCAGCCCTTGACGGGTTGCCGGACAAATCAGTATTCTGCAAAAGGCTTCTTCTATCGGCATACGCACCCCCCATCTCCTGCCTGCTCCCTGACCTGAACGTCAAGATACACTGGACGACTGCCCTTGTCCGAAAACCAGCAGACGCCTTCAGATACCATGTCCAGCCTGATCACCGCCCTGCCGGTCATGGCCAGCGGCGGAACCTCCCCCGAAAGCTCCACTGTTTCACCGGGATTGACGTCATGCGGAAGGGACAGGCGCAGAAAATCCAGATCAACAATCTTCCTGTTCTCGTCCAGTCGCGACACGCCCAACCGCACTCTCCCTAGTCCCGAGTCGTCGCATGCCTCGGCCAGCCATCGCGTTAAGCCGGTGTTATGAACGCTTACCCGAATTGGCGTAGGACACGCCGGGTTGAGTTCCGTACGGAAGTCTATGCTCCGAAACCGCGCTACCATGACGTCAGGGCGGCTGGAGTCAACATACGGCGTACCCTTCATGGCAACAACAAGGTGAATAGGCGCCCACAGATTCAAGAGGCGCTCAACGATGCTTACCAACAGGCGCCGAATGTTTTTATGAATGAACAAACGGGGAGCATCCCGGAAAAAGGCATAAGGAGGAAGAACTCGAATCAGACCATGCGAAAGCTCCGCCACCGGCCTGACAATCGCCCTTGAAAAGCCCGCCGCTCGACAAGCTTTAACCAGCAGGCCGGGAGGCATATCCTGCTCAAGAACACCAAACTGATCCATTTGCGCTATCGACTCGGACTGTTTGCTGTGCCCTCGCCCCGGCTCTTGAACAACAAATACACCTCCGGGCCGAAGAACCCGATAGACTTCGGCAATAGCAGAACGCCAATCCGGCACATGATGCAAGGCCGCGTGACATACTACGGCATCCACGCTATTGTCGGACAAAGGAATAGCCGCCATGTCCGCAACGCAAGCCCAACTGCCCGGCCCCATCCGCCTCAGCCCGAAACGCAGCATATCAAAACAGATATCCATAGAACATGTCCTGTACTTCAGCTTGCGAAGCCAGTCGCTTACCCAGCACGGCCCGGAACCAAGATCCAGCACAAGAGAACCGGGCCCAACCGGAAGACAGCCCACCATGGCGCTAAAGATGGCTATCTCGACTTGCGCGATCTCGACACTTAAGCTGCCGCCGGAGAGAAACGGTTTAGACATAAGTCCGTCCGTGTTTCCCATCCGGCTCACATGCGCTTTCTCAGCCTCTCGTGTTGATCCTTCTGAATACCGGTGTTCCACCATTCGCTCCTCCATGCAGGACGTATTAAACCATTTATTGCTTCCGTGATATTACGACACTGAACCACAAAAAACAGTACATTCCGGGTCCATTTGCAACTTTTTACGAGAAGATCTTATATCTGCAACACCAGCGAAACAAGAATAATTGAGGGCGCAGGCAAGAAGACAATAAGTTCGGAACGCGGGCAACAGACTTCTTGTTCTCTTTATTTTGTTATCGTCCATAAACATGTAACCAGCTATAACTACAGGCATGAATTTTCCAAAAACAAATAAACACCTGCCTAAAGGGCTGTATATTATCTATGAAGACGACGCTATCCTTGTTATAGACAAGCCTGCCGGTTTATTAGGCGTTAGTTCTGAAAAAGAGAAGGAACGCACCGCTTATTACGCGCTGACCGATTATGTGCGCAAGGGATGCGCTAAATCCAATAAACGGATATTCATCGTTCACCGCATAGATAAAGACACTTCCGGCGTCCTTGTGTTTGCAAAAAGCGAAAAGGCAAAATTATTCCTGCAGGACCACTGGAAAGAAACCCGGAAGAAATATCTCGCAGTGGTCCACGGCAAATTTAAAAAAAAGTCGGATATCATCACGTCGTATCTTACAGGAAGTAAAGCCCTCAGGGTCTATTCAACACCCGACAAGGAGTCAGGAAAGCTGTCTCGAACAGCTTATCGCGTCATCAAGGAAACAAATAATTATTCATTGCTGGAGATAGATCTGCTTACAGGCAGAAAGCATCAAATAAGAGTTCACATGGCAGAAGCAGGCAATCCCGTTGCAGGTGACATCAAGTATGGAAGACATGACCCCCACTGCCCGCGCATGGCACTGCATGCCTTATCAATCTCTTTCAAACACCCGGCCAGCAGAAAACAACTCACTTTCAGGACAGACATCCCTGACATCTTCCAGAAGCTTGTCGGCCATATTCCATCAATTGATGATCTTTAATTCCGAATGCAATCCCTGCCCCTTTTATCATTCAGCATCATAATATACAGAATATGCATCCATTTTCAGGATTTTTCAAACTTCAGACAAGCACTCCACCATCAGCGCTGAAGCATTGCGCGTATGCAGGTCAAGTATTTCAACGCGCTTCTTCCGCGGTTGAAGCGGTAAGGAACGACAGAAAAACAGTATTGTTATTTAATCACAATACGCCCATCCACGGCGTCCACCCGGATTTTGGATCCGTCTGAAATCTCGCCGGAAATAATTTTTCGCGCCGCCTGCGTCTCAACTTCACGCTGAATCACTCTTTTCAGAGGCCGGGCGCCGTAAACCGGATCATACCCCATATCAGAAATCATCTTCCTCGCGCGATCTGTCAATTCAATGCTTATGCCCTGATCCATAAACCGTTTTTTAAGATGGCTCATCTGTAAATCAATAACACTGCCTATTTCATCTTTTGTCAGTGTCTTGAAAAGCACTATTTCATCAACACGATTCAGGAATTCGGGACGGAAATTAACCCTCAATTCCTCCATAACCTGATTGCGGACTTCATTGCTGATCCGCCCTTTTGAATCAATACCGGCCAGCAGGCGCGGTGACCCTATATTGCTGGTCATTATGACTATGGTATTCTTGAAATTCACTGTCCGCCCGTGAGAATCAGTAAGCCGCCCGTCCTCCAGAATCTGAAGAAGTATATTAAATACATCATGATGTGCTTTCTCTATTTCGTCGAGCAGAACAACGCTGTACGGCTTGCGGCGCACAGCTTCAGTCAATTGGCCGCCCTCCTCGTAACCAATGTATCCCGGCGGCGCGCCGACCAGACGGGACACGGAATGCTTTTCCATGTATTCGCTCATGTCTATGCGCACAAAATTTTCCTCCGTATCAAACAAAGCCGCAGCCAGAGTTTTGGCCAGTTCTGTTTTACCCACGCCAGTGGGGCCCAGAAAAATAAACGAACCAATCGGCCGTTCTGGCGCGCTTATTCCGGCTCTGGCCCTCAAAACAGCATCCGATACAGCCTGTACCGCCTCATCCTGACCGATAACCCGCTCATGAAGAACCTGCGGGAGCTTGATCAGTTTCTCGCGCTCTCCCTCCAACAGTCTCGTCAGGGGAATACCGGCCCAACGGGAAACAACTTCCGCTATCTCCTCCTCCGTCACTTCTTCACGCAGTAAAACGGATGTCCCTTTTTTCTCCTTCGTCTTGGCTTCAAACGTGGAAAGTTCTTTTTCCATTTGAGGGATAACGCCGTGCCGCAGTTTAGCAAGCCGGTCCAAATCATAAATACGTTCAGCCTCCTGAACTTCACGTCTCGCTTTTTCAAGCTTTTCACGCAGTTCCCTGACCTTTGCTATATTTTTCTTTTCAGATTCCCACTGCAGTTTCATTGAATCGGCTTCCGCTTTCAGGTCGGCCAGCTCCTTGCGGAGGGCTTCGCATCTTTCTTTGCTTGTTTTGTCCGATTCTTTTTTCAAAGCCATTTCTTCTATCTCAAGTCTAAGCACTTTGCGCATGATCTCATCCAGTTCCGCCGGCATGGAATCAATTTCCGTTCTAATGGTAGCGCAAGCTTCATCCATCAGATCTATGGCCTTGTCGGGCAGGAATCTGTCGCTTATATAGCGGTCCGAAAGCATGGCGGCGGAAACAAGCGCGGCGTCCTGAATACGTACACCGTGATGAACCTCGAACCGTTCTTTCAATCCGCGCAGAATCGATATTGTATCTTCAACTGACGGCGCGTCTATCAATACAGGCTGAAAGCGTCTTTCCAGCGCGGCGTCTTTTTCAACATACTTCCGGTATTCATCCAGCGTTGTAGCTCCTATACAGTGAAGCTCACCGCGGGCCAGCATCGGCTTGAGCATGTTTCCGGCATCAGACGAACCTTCGGTTTTGCCGGCTCCGACTATGGTATGAAGCTCGTCAATAAACAGTATCACTCTGCCGTTTGAAGCCTTTATCTCCGTTAATACAGCCTTCAGCCGCTCCTCAAATTCACCCCTGAATTTCGCGCCTGCCATAAGCGCGGTCATATCCAAAGCGAAAATAGTATGATCCTTCAACCCCTCCGGCACGTCACCGCGCAGAATTCTATGGGCCAATCCTTCAACAATCGCTGTCTTGCCGACACCGGGGTCCCCTATAAGCACCGGATTGTTCTTCGTTTTGCGAGACAATATCCGCACAACACTGCGTATCTCGGAATCGCGGCCTATCACCGGATCCAGCTTGCCGTCTTTTGCCAGCTTTACAAGATCCACACCGTATTTCTGCAATGCCTCATAGACCTCTTCCGGATTATCGGAGGTAACCCTCTGATTGCCCCGCACCGCCTTCAATTCTTGATACGCGACTTTTTTATCAATGCCATATTCCTTGAGAATCCTTCCGGCAAAGGTATTATTGCCTTCATCAATAAACGCTAGGAACAAATGTTCAACCGAAATATATTCATCTTTCAGATTCCTGGCCTCATCACCGGATTTGACCAGAAGACGGTTCAACCTGTCCGTGACATAAATCTTGGCGGCTTCTGACGCGCCTCCGCTCACACGAGGCCGCTTACCAAGCTCTTCCTCTAACCGGGCTTTTATAACCGCCATAACGCCGCCGACGCTTTCCACCAATCGCGCCACCAGCCCGTTCTCCTGCTCCAAAAGGCACAATAAGACATGCTCACCGTCAACTTCCTGATGACCATACCGGATAGCCTTGACGTGTGCCGCCTGCAATGCCTCCTGCGCTTTCTGCGTTAATTTGTTAATATCCATTGTTCACTCCAGTAAGCTTGATAAACCAACATTTTAGCCTCTTTCAGCTTGTTTATTCAGCATATCCCATGCCATAGCCATGATTTTTACGCATGTTGTTCTCCTGCAATATGTTACAGGAAATAATCATTACATCACAGTGCGTCAAAAAGACCCTTTTTCGCATTTAACGCATGTCATGTTGTCTCTATGTCTTGTCCGGCTATAGATTGATTGACACCTGACACTGAGATAGAGAGGACGAGCCTGAAGACCCGGAGAGAATTGCTCTCGAATGACAATGCTACATCAAAACTGTCAATATCGCCATGATGATAAAAAATGTTCCTAGCGCGACTTTACTGGTGACAACGTTTCTCTTGCTCCATTCCGTGAGTAACTTGGCGTTCAGCCCGCAATATGTTACAGCAAACACGATTATTAGCGGAACAATGAACATAATGTTATACAGCAATAGATACCACAACGCGTGCAATCGCGAGGCGCCACTGGCGACAACAAGAACAAGGGCCGGAATATAAACCTGTCCTGTGCAAACACTCTCAAGCGCTGTTACAACAGCTCCTATTACAAAACCGCCGGCAACCAGACTGCCTGCGCCAAGTCCTCTCCTCATAATGTCATGCATCTTCATTTTAACAGCATGCGGGAGCTGAAGAGTTACACTATCCACCTTGCCTGTCCGCCAATACTGCAAGGCGTCACGAAACGATAAATAAGCGAACAAAACCAGAATAATCATCATGACTGTTTTGACAACAGCCCGTGCCAGAGGAACATCCACAAACGTGTGCAGTATCTGCAACAATCCGAATCCGATTGCCATGTAAACAACGAACGCGCCCGCGCAGAACGCGCAACCCATAAATAAAAGCGCGCGGCCTGTAACCTTGAAAACCGCCAGCATACTCATAAAAAACACTATCGTCGCTATAGCGCACGGATTAATACCGTCTATCAAACCGGCCGCGATAATTGCCATTGCAGTAAACGTCCGCACCCGCGCATCAGCCAAACCCTTTTCGACAGGCTTGTTCTTGTCAACAATCGGCGCCGGCTCCCGCCAGTCAGGCCTTAGCCGATCGGCCACACGTTCGTTTATTTTATCAAACAATCCTTTATGAATCTCTCCAAACCCGTTGAAGACATATTTATAATCCACAACCATGCAGACTGATTCGTTTTTAACTATGCCCAAGGCATTTTGGTAGGCAATTAAAACAAGATTATTTTCCTTTTTATTCAAATTAAAATCATTCAGCGTATAGAAGCCTTCAAAGCGGGTTTTTAGTGCTGGAAAAATCTCATTCTTAATCCGGCCGCACTCGGGACAATCAGGAGTGTAGAAAAAATCTATAGTCACCGGCGAAATGCCTTGCGCCGCCGTGTCCCTCGGAGCAAAAACCTGAACCGCGGCAACGGCAATCATCAAAAAAAACAATTTACGCCTTATTGCGGACATCATCTAACCACCTTTGTGCCGTCAAAGAGAACTCCGGTATGAGCAGTTGCAGGAAGAGGCACGTCGATCGGCACCACGATTTTTCTTTCATTTTCCTGCTTTACAAATATTTCCATGTACGCACCCGCAATCTCCAGTGATGAAACCACGTTGCTGAAATCACAGCGATATGTACAATCGTCAACCGGTGTAATTGTTGTGACAATATCACCGAACGGCGGAATAATATTTGTAATTTGAAACTTCTGCTTGCTCCTTGAGCACACAATAACGCTATAGACATTAGGCCCGCTATTGGTACCCGCAGATAAAGGCTTTAAGATAAGTTTATCAGGAACAACCATGACATCATCAGCTAATAAAATCACCACATAAGGCTTTATAACCGGAAAAGCTTTATTGTCAGTATAAACCTGAAGATAGCCCTGTATCACACCTGACGGTATGGGAGGAACGGTTTTTAGCGCTATTTCACATTTATTCTTTCCGATATTAGTATAGCTATCAATCGCGCACTGCGGAACGGAACTAACAACGCCAGTGACGGAAAACGGGTTGCCATCCCGGGATGTAATTACCATTTTGCTCTCCATGACCGAATTGGAAAACGAACAATTGAATGTCACGGCACCCGGGTGCACTTCAACCAGAGGTATGACAATTCCATTAATCATCAGGCGGTATACCGGCAGGATCTGGCCTTCAGTCAAAACATGCACTACTTTTCTATATTTCCCATCATAACCGCCAAGGGTAATTTTCGCCAGCACGGTGGTGTTACTTCCCGGCTGGATAATCTTGTCACCAGTGAGTTCGGCGGTGACCCCGCAGCAACCGTTTACTTTTCTGATTACAAACGGAGTTGTGCCTTTATTTCTGAGTACAAATGTATGCTCCAACTGATCAACATTGTTGCGCGTTCCAAAATCATATACCGGCTCATCACATACAAGTTGAGATTCCTGCTGCTGTCCGAGTCCCGGTTCAGACCATAGGCAGAACATAGAGAAGATGATCACGAATCGTGCGACTTTCAAACATTTTCCGGGCAATGTCATAATCGAACCTTTTCCAATTTCACGCATGAATTTACTTATGCCACATTCCAAGTTTGAGAAACAGCTTTCTTTTCACACCTCACTTGCATCTAATTTTTATCATAGTACTTCCTGCATACGTTAATTGGCACCATCCGTAGTCTACCCACCTCATTACCCTGCGAAACCGGCAAAACAATTTTATTTCCAACTTAATAAACCCAGTTTCAAATTCCGCAAAAAATAAGGTTTGGGGGGAATAACGGCGTAAAACTCACAAAAATAATATATTGACAATAATATACAATATTGTACATTAATGTTAATGAATTATGACGCTTTAGTAAAAATGCTGGGGGCGCAAGGATGGTTCAACCTTGCGTCGGTAGCTCAATTGTCAGGAGAACAGAGAAACAGTCTCCGCGTTCAATTGTACCGATGGTGCAAGACAGGAAAGCTATTGCCACTGCGCAGAGGCATGTATGCTTTCCCTGCACGTTACAGCACCCGGATCGTAAATCCTGCCGAACTATCAAACCGGCTGTACACGCCATCTTATCTCAGCACTCACTGGGCGCTAGGATATTTCGGCTTAATCCCGGAACATGTGTCAACATATACCAATGTGACTGCACGTGTTCCCAGAACATTCAATAATGCATTCGGTTCCTTCCGCTATCAGCATGTAAAAGCCACTGCGTTTTTCGGCTATCAACCCGTTACAATCAACGAAAGAACCATTCTGCTGGCAGAGCCTGAAAAAGCTCTTCTTGATTTTTGGTATCTGGAAACAGGTTTGTGGAATGAAGCCCGCATGACTGAAATGCGTTTTCAGAATTTTGATATCGTAAACACAAATACTCTCTTCAAATACGCGCATCGATTTGATTCACCCCGGCTGATTGAAGCAGCTAATTTATGGCGTCAACTCGTTAAGGCCGAAACGAAAGGAACAAAAGAACTATGAAAGACGAGGCATTGGCTATCATCCGGAACCTGACAAATCCATCACAAAAACTGAATCACCTGCGGGAATATCTCCAACTACTCACGTTGTGGTCCCTGCATGAAAGCGAGGCCTTTGGGTCCCTTGCATTTGTCGGCGGAACAGCTCTGCGATTTGTTTTTTCACTGCCGCGTTTTTCGGAAGATATGGACTTTTCACTTGAGAAAACCCCTGATTACAAACCGGAACGCTGGATGAAAAAACTAAAAAATGACTTGGCATTGGCCGGTTTTGACACTTCGGTGAGCTGGAACGACAGAACTACTGTTCACAAGGCATGGATCAAGGTTGGCGGTCTTCTTCAGGAAGCCGGACTTGCGGCTATGCCCAATCAAAAATTATCAATCAAGATGGAAATTGACACACGACCACCGGCCGGTGCCGTGTGTGCCCGAACAATAATTACGCGCTACCGCATGCTTGCGCTTCAGCATTACGATTTGCATTCCCTGATGGCGGGCAAGATCCACGCTTTGATTACACGCAGATACCCTAAAGGAAGGGACTGGTATGATCTTCTCTGGTACACCGGCCGCCGGCCGCCTGTAGAACCAAATTTAACCCAACTTCAGAATGCTTTAGATCAGACGCAAGGCAGTGGCACGTATGATGCCAGCCAGTGGAAAACCGATATTATTGCCAAGATCGAAACGCATGACGACAAGAAACTCCGGGCAGATGTTCAGCCGTTTCTCGATCATCCTGACGAAGCCTTGCTCCTGACGACAGAGACCATCCGGTCTGTTCTTACAAACTGACATATCTGTATTCCATCTCTGTCTTATTATCTATAGTGAATCCGGTTTGAGGTTTTTCAAATGGCTCCCCTTTACAGAGCCACTTCCAGATTCAACAGTATAGCTTTCTCCGATCCAAGTAAATGCGGTTAGCTGGCTATTGCTGTCGAATGCAAGCTGAACATGGTCGTATACATCGGGCAGATCCGCGATATTTTGGTAAAGAGTGCCACGTTCAGGTGTGTTCTCAGGAAATGCTCTTGTAAACCATCCTGGCGCCCGATAGTACCAAATTTCAGATTTAGAAAATCGACAAGCGTAATCCGGGGTATTGCCGAATAACACTTGCACTTCTGTTTTTGACATTCCAATCCTAAGCGCCTTGTAGTTGCGGTAAAAATTTCTTCCCGCGGAGGACAACGCCAATCCTTCTGTCAAATAATATCCGAGGGATAGAATGGCGCAGGAGACAAATCCTCCAACAAGCATGGTTAATTTTATTTTCCTCGTTATCTTCATTGTCTCCCGCGTGTCGAACGTCCAGAATGCACGCAACACTCTTTTTACACCTCACTTGCATCACACCAGTCAACCTTTACCGCAATACTGTAGTGGCTTCGGCAACAAGTTCCTTCCAGAAAGGTGTTAAATCAACAGTAACATTAGCCGTATAAGGCGTCTCTTTTTTGAGCTGTCGGGAAGGTTTGTAAGTGAAATCAGGCGTTGCTCCGTCAGGATTCATCTTGAATATTTTTTTGGACTTCGATCCGCTTCCTTCACAAGTCACCACCACCTTGACACGCGACACAAGCCCGGAATCAGGCATAAATCCGTATTTCCCCATCCTGACCCGCCCCCTCACATGCGGCGGATCACTCCGGTAATCCCATACTGCCGAAAGTGATGGCGTCTGCAGAACATGGTCCGCCTCCAGCTTGCGGTTGGCATGCACAGCCGCCGTATGAAAACCATACAGATTGAACGAACACTTCTCGTCCGCTTTTTTGTCCAGCATCTTGCACTCTATTTCAGAGGTCAAACGCATCCGGTTCACCTCCCACATGGTTCTGCCCTTGAGATGAATGTCATAAGTAACTTCAACATCCCCGAACACGGCCTGCAGTGTGAATTTTCCAAAATTCATACTGCCGTCTTTCATGGAACCTTTAAACAGCACCGGCGTGCCGTATGTCTCATGACCCGGCACATAAACAAACATCACGTCATGCGCCTTGTATTTCCGGGCGCAATCAAACACAAGATAGAAAAGATCATTCGTATTGGGCCCGAACTGCACACAGCAATAAGCGGCGCCATCCTCCACCCGCAGATTTAAACCGGGAATATCCTTGCCCATGAGCGGATCAGCGTCAGCATAAACAAAATCAACCGCTTTACATGTCAAACTCAACAAGCACAGCACCGCAACCGCGCAACTACTTATCTTCAGATAATAATTTCTTTTCCCTGCCAGCATTTTTACCGCCTTTTTCCTCTTCTGAAACCACTGCCGCTTTGAAATCATCACACAAGCCGGTGGCTTCCACTTCCTTCCAGTTCAATCCGCAACGCTGCGTGAAAGGGTTTACAATATAATGCTCACAATAACGACAGTTTCTCCGCTTTTCGCTGTCATGAAAAACCTCAACCTTCTCAGGACGGTCCTCATCGGTGAAAACAACCGGGGGGGGTTCTTTTTGTTTGAAAGGAACCTGACTTTTTTCAGAATAACGGTGCCCGCAGGAAACGCAAACATAACATTCTCCGGTTTTCCTGAAACCGTCATACACCGGTTCGCGCTTCACAAACGTATCGGCACCGCAAACCGAACAGATTATCTCAACAGACTCGTCACTCACGCCAAACCACAAGCTCCTGTGATTACAACATTTGCCAATGTTTTTTTTGCCCGGAAAATCAACCCGCCAGAACCGCGCGGATTCTTCTTATACCGGCACTGGATGATTCTTCCTTCGTTATCTTGAATTGCCCAAGCTCACCAGTGCTCTTCACGTGCGGCCCGCCGCAAACTTCACGAGAAAACCCGCCTACCGTGTAAACCTTTACCTGCTCCTCGTATTTTCCGGCGAACAACGCTGTCACGCCGGCATCTACGGCATCTTTCAGGCTCATCATTTCCATGGTTACTGGAACATCCTGCTTTATAACACCGTTAACCAGATCCTCGACTTTCCTTATTTCCTCTTCCGTCATTTTGGCCGGATGCGAGAAATCAAAACGAAGCCGTTCGGGAGTTATATTGGAACCCTTCTGCTTGACATGATCACCGAGTACCATTTGGAGGCCTTTGTGAAGAAGATGCGTTGCCGTATGCAGACGCACAGTGGCAATCGAACTATCCGCCAGCCCGCCTTTAAAAGCCTTGTCGGCGCCCTGTTTGGAAACTTCTTTATGCTTATCAAACGCTTTATCAAACGCGGTTCTATCCACGGTAAGCCCCTGTTCACCGCAGATTTCCTCCGTGAACTCAAGCGGAAAACCATAAGTATCATAAAGATGAAAAGCAACACGCCCGGAAACGATCTTCTGATTGTGCGTCTTCAACTGTTCCAGCACCTTCTCAAGTTCAGCCATTCCGCGATTCAATGTTTTCTCAAACTTTTCCTCCTCGCCAACAAGTTCATCCACAACGCGGTCTTTATTTTCCTCCAGTTCGGGATAAACATGCCTGTAAGTCTGAATGATGCTTTCCGCCATGTGACGGCTGAACCCGACATTGAGCCCCAGCATTTTGGCATATCGCACTGAACGCCTTATTAACCGCCTAAGAACATAACCCTGCCCCAGATTGCTGGGCACCACTCCGCGCACATCGCCGAGTATAAAAACCGAACTCCTCATATGATCGGCCATCACCCTGAACACCTGTCCTGTTTTGGGATCACCCGACGGATTGCGGCCTGAATTATCTTCTATGATTTTCATTACCGGCGCGAACAGTTCTGTTTCAAAAACAGAGCTCCTGCCCTGCATCATGGCAATCGTCCGTTCAACACCCATGCCTGTATCCACATTGTTCTGCTTCAACGCCACGCATTTGCCTTCCGGCGTTTTCTGATACTGCATGAAAACATCGTTCCACACTTCAAAATATCTGCCGCATGAACATCCCGGCCTGCAGTCAGGCCCGCAGGGCGGACGGCCTGTTTCGATAAACATTTCAGTATCAGGTCCGCACGGCCCGGTGCCGCCGGGAATACCCCACCAATTATCTTTCGCCGGCAGTCTGAATATTCTTTCATCAGGAATTCCCAGCTTCCGCCATATCTTCGCTGATTCTTCATCTCTGGGCGCGCAATCGTCCCCCGCAAAAACCGTTACAGACAACTTTTGCGGATCAAATCCCAGCCAGTTTGACGATACAAGAAACTCATGCGACCAGCTTATGGCTTCCTCTTTGAAGTATTCACCCAACGACCAGTTGCCGAGCATCTCGAAAAAGGTCAGGTGCGACGCGTCACCTACCTCGTCTATATCGCCGGTCCGGATGCATTTCTGGCAGTTGCACAACCGTCTGCCGGCCGGATGTGGCTCTCCCAGCAGATAAGGCACCAGCGGATGCATACCCGCCGTGGTAAACAGAACAGTGGGATCATTTTCAGGAATCAACGAAGCACCGGATATTACCGCGTGTTCTTTATTCTGAAAGAACCCAAGATACTTCTCCCTAAGTTCATCAGCAGTCATTCTCTACAAACTCCCTTTGCTTTTTCCGCGCGGAATCAGACAACTTTGACCTTTTCTTTAACCTGCATGATGATCTCTTCAACAACTGCCGGGTTCTCCTTGAGATACGCCTTGGCGCCTTCATGCCCCTGCCCCAACTGCTTATCGCCAAACGACAGCCATGAACCGTGTTTGGTCACAAGCCCATGCTGAACGGCGCTTTCCAAAACAGACCCTTCCCATGAAATGCCGCCATTAAAGACAATATCAAATTCCGCTTCAGTAAAGGGCGGAGCAACCTTGTTTTTCACAACCTTCACGACAGTGCGGTTACCCACAACAACTCCGTTGCCATCCTTGATTGACGACATCCGCCGGATATTCAACCTTAACGACGAGTAGAACTTCAACGCCCTGCCGCCCGGAGTTGTTTCGGGATTGCCGAACATTACGCCTATTTTCTCACGGATCTGATTCGTGAAAATGCACAATGTCCGGGAAATGGAAATTGCCGATGTCAGTTTTCTCATTGCCTGCGACATCAACCGGGCCTGCAACCCCATGTGCGAATCGCCCATATCGCCGTCCAGCTCGGCGCGCGGCGTAAGCGCGGCAACCGAATCCAGCACAATAACATCAAGTGAATTACTTTTTATAAGCGTCTCCATAATTGTCAACGCCTCCTCACCCGAAGCCGGCTGAGAAATAAGAAGCTCATCAAGATTCACACCTATATTCTTGCTGTACGCCGGATCCATGGCATGCTCGACATCTATAAATGCCGCCAAACCGCCCTTTCTCTGGGCATTCGCTATAACATGAAGCGCCAGCGTTGTCTTGCCTGAAGATTCAGGACCAAAAACTTCAACAATACGTCCGCGCGGCAAACCGCCAACACCCAAAGCAATATCAAGGGAAAAAGCGCCTGTGGAAATTGTCTCCACCTTCTTGGTTAAATCAATGTCACCCATGCGCATTATCGCACCTTCACCAAACTCTTTCTTGATCTGAGCCAGCACGGCATCCAACTGCGTCGAACCGGATTTAGCGACAACTTTCTTAGACATTTTCAGCTCCTTCCTTTGTTAAGAAATCTCTTAACATCTTTAAAGCGCTTTGCACGCTCAACTCTTTTATTTCGTTTCTATCTTTATCCGAAAAATTAAATTTCAAGACCTGACACCGTCTGCCATCGGCAATACCAACAAAAACAAGCCCCACAGGCTTGGCCTTGGTTCCGCCGGTAGGCCCTGCTATTCCCGTTATCCCTATCCCGATATCAGCATCAAACCTGCCCCTCACGCTCAAAGCCATGTGCCGGGCAACACTTTCACTGACAGCCCCTTCCTTTGCCAGCACCGTCTGCGAAACGCCCAGTATTTTCATCTTGATCTGATTCGCGTAAACAATCACTCCGCCAATAAAATATTTGGAGCTCCCGCTCACCGAAGTTATCCTGTGACCCGCCAACCCGCCCGTGCATGATTCCGCCACAGCAAGAGTCAACCCCTTCTTTGCCAGAAGACGGCCAACTTCCTCTTCCAGATTGCTGTTCACATCTACTTCGTCTGTCACGATTCTCTTCTCCGCCTGTCCTTCACTTACCATAACCGCCGGGATGCGCTTCGTGCCAATTCCAGGCGCTTTGAATAATCGTCTTCAAATCAGGATATTCCGGCTTCCAGCCCAGCACCTTCCGGGCCTTCTCAGCGGACGCCACCAGACGGGCCGGATCACCGGGCCTGCGCGGCGCCATTTCGGCGTGGATTTTCTTTCCGGTAATTTCACGCGCCGTCTCAATAACTTCACGCACTGAATAACCGCTTCCATTGCCAAGATTAAACGCGCCGGAATGGTTTGATGTCAAAGCCAGCATATGCGCCTGAGCAAGATCAACAATATGAATGTAATCCCTCAGACAAGTGCCGTCCGGTGTATCATAATCAGTCCCGAAAACATTGACCTTCTCCCTCTTGCCGAGCGCCGCCTGAAGCACAATCGGTATGATATGAGTTTCAGGATCATGGTCCTCACCGAATTTATCAGTCGCTCCGCAGGCATTAAAATAACGGAGAAACACCGCCTGCATGCCGTGCAGTTTGTTGTACCAGCCGAGAATTTTTTCAAAACACAGCTTCGATTCCCCGTATGGATTAGTAGGCTTCTGCAACAAGTCTTCTGTTATCGGCACACGATCAGGCTCCCCGTAAGTAGCGCATGTGGAGGAAAACACTATCTTGCCTACACCGGCTTTCAGCATGGCCTCGGCAAGGTTCACGCCGCCGGTTACATTATTACGAAAATAGATTTCAGGTTTCTCCATTGATTCCGGAACAAGCGCGTAAGCCGCAAAATGCATTACCGCATCAGGTTTGACATCCGTCATGGCGCGGCTTATCGCGTCTTTCTCGCGCAAATCACCTTTAATGAAAACCGCGCGATCATCAATCGCCTCCCTGTGGCCGCGCTCAAGATTATCAAAAACAATCACTTCATGCCCGTCATCAAGCAGCACTTCCGTTGTCACGCTTCCTATGTATCCGGCGCCACCGGTGACAAGAACTTTCATTCCTTTTCTCCGTCATTTTTCTTCATACCCAGCCGTTTTTCTATTTCCAAAACCCTTTTCTTTAATACAGGCAATCTCATGATTTCCGCCTGCCGTTTCGTGGCCTTGTCATGCGGCATCGCGGGATAACCTGAAACAAAAACAGAAGACGGAACATCTTTGGTAACACCAGCCTGACCGCCGACAACGGTATTGTCGCCCACCGATAAATGTCCTCCAACACCTGCCTGACCGCCAAGCTGAACATTTTTGCCGATTATCGTACTGCCGGCAATACCAACCTGCGCCGCCATCGCTGTATTGTCACCAACCTTCACGTTGTGCGCGATCTGAACAAGATTATCTATCTTTACGCCGTTACCTATAACCGTTTTGCCGAACCGGGCGCGATCAATAGTGGTATTGGCTCCTATCTCAACATCATCTCCTATTTCAACATGCCCAATCTGGGGAATCTTCTTCCACTGCTCTCCGGTTTTGACATAGCCAAAACCGTCACTGCCGATAACCGCCCCGTTATGGATAATCACGCGATCACCGATTTTGACGTATTCCCTGACACTGACATGCGGATAGAACCTGCACTCTTTCCCAACCACGGTTGCGTGCCCGAGATAACAGCCGGCATACAGCACGGTGCCGTCCCCAACCTTGACACCCGGCTCAAGAACACACCATGGCCCGATGCTGACATTCCTGCCCAACTCAACATTATCGGCAATAACGGCAGTTTTATGCACACCCGGAACGGGATTTACAACCGGTGGCGCGAACATCTGGGCTATTTTCGCCAAAGATAAATCTATATTCTTTACACGAATAATAGCGCTTCTGCTTTCACCATGCCAGTCTTCACCAACAATCACCGCGGATGCTTTTGAAACCGGGACCGCGCTAGCGTACCGCGGATTGGATAAAAAAGTAATATCACCGGGTCCGGCATCATGAAGACCTGATATCCCGGTAATCTCAACAGAACCATCCCCTTCAAGAACCCCGCCAAGTTTTTCAACAATTTCAGAAACTTTAACCGACATAATATACTCCGGATTTTTTCGCGAATCGCGAGTTCAATACAATACGCAATATTGCCTTTTTTTTCAACCAATCAATCACAGATAACGCAGATGTTTATTCCGCGCGTGACGGGTCTATAATTTTGAGGATTTTGCCGGTAATATCGACTGTTTCCACGCTGTAAACCACCGTTCCAAGACCACTGCCTCCTATACTGGACAAATCCAGAACCAGGATAAAATCGTTCTTTTTGGCATAATCCTTGACCATGCAGCGAATCTTGATTTCAAGCTGTTGGCGCATGCGAGTGCCTTCATCTGAAAGCTGATTCTGCCGAAGCTCGGCTGTTTCCCGTTTTTTCTGCTCGCATTCCTTGAAAGCAACCATCTTGTTCTGGGCCTGCTTCATTTTAGCACCGCGGTCCGCCTCGGCCAGTTTCGGGTCCTGCAGTTCCTCCATGGCGACATCCAGCTCTTTTTTCAACACATCAAGTTTAACCTGCATCCCCCTCTGCTCGGCGTCAAATTCAGCCACCTGCTTTTCCAGCATCTTGCGGTTCAAACTCATGTCAGGATGAGAATTTACAACTCTCAACATGTCAATTACGGCAATGGCCGGCGCGGCGTACACACCGGCAGGAACCGCGCATAACGCCGCAAAACAAATCAAAACAAACATCAGCAAAGTTCTGCCGCCGTAAATAACATCTCTATTTTTAACAGTCATTATCTATCCCAGCCTATCCAGACAACCCATTTATCCTCATCCGTAACTTCATTGTCTTTCTTCAAGGCCCACGCGTAATCAACCTTGACCGGGAAACCCGGCAGGTCAAGCCTGATGCCTATGCCGGCACTGGATGCAAGATCAGTGAATTCTGTATAGTAAGAATCACCCCAGGCATTGCCAATATCATAAAAAGTTGCAAAACGCACTTTGCTGACAAGTGGTATGGAATATTCCGCGCTTCCAATCGCCATGCTCTTGCCACCGTAAGGCCTGTAATGACTGTCCATCTCTTCCATCTTGCGGACTTTGGGCCCCACCTCCCGGTAATCATAACCGCGTATCGTATTGCCACCACCGACAAAAAGACGCTCGGAATAAGGAATATGATCCGTATCGCCGTATTCCTCAATGGTTTCATACCGCAATAACAGACTGAAAACATGCCGGAACCACGGGCTTACATAATTCTTATAACGCCCGCCTACACCGTACATATCCACATCACCGCCCAGCGCACCGCCGGAAGCAAAACTGAACAAACTGGCGCGCGTGCCACGCGTCGGCATAAAAGGACTG
>JBFZFB010000065.1:0-3395 GCA_041306605.1 Lentisphaerota bacterium
TATGGAATAGAAGGCGAAGGGGAAATTGCATTCTCAGCTCTATTGACGCACTTAGAGAACAACGATGATTTTTCCGGGATACCAGGATTACATACTCGTGGTCACGGTCAACATCAGAGAAAAACATTGAGCAACAATCTGGACAAATTAAAGCTGCCGGAAACCTGGATCCTTTCTGCTTCCGCTTCCCAGAATCACGAACCTTGGATTCCGGTACAAACCAGGCGCGGCTGCTCTCTCAAGTGCAGTTATTGTTCTACCTCAACCATTGAAGGCTCTATCCTGCGGAAACGCTCACCCGAGATCGTTGCAGCTTGGCTTGAGAGTTGGGTAAAGGCAGGTTTTGCGAATTTTTTCTTCGTGGACAACACCTTTAATCTTCCCCCCGCCTATGCTAAATCAATATGCCACCTGATTATTGAAAGAGAAGTGGATATGCATTGGCGTTGTATTATTTACCCGAAAAATGTTGATGAAGAATTAGTTGAGCTCATGGCCACAGCCGGTTGCAGGCAGATAAGCCTGGGTTTCGAAAGCGGCTCTGAACAGATACTTAAGAATTTCAATAAGAAATTTACACTTGAAGATGTGCGGACAACATCAGCTCTATTTACCGATCACGGCATTGAGCGCATGGGCTTTTTGTTGCTGGGAGGTCCTGGTGAAACAAAACAGTCTGTGGAAGAAAGTCTTGCCTTTGCGGATTCTCTGAAGCTTAACGCATTGAAACTCTCGGCCGGCATCCGTATTTATCCAAACACACAATTGGCTGAGACTGCTAAAAACCAGGGGGTCATTACCTCCAAAAGCGACCTGCTTTATCCCCATTTTTACTTGTCTGAAGAGCTGAAAGGATGGCTTCCTGAAAGGTTGAGAGAATGGCGGGAGGCCCGACCCTATGTGATTATGTAAGTAATCAATGTGGCCATAAATACGATGGAGTGGCCCAACCAGGCGCTTCAGTTGACCGCAAAAGGCTCCGGCAACTGAGCTTATCGTTATAATACATCTGAAAAAGTATTCATCGATGATCGTATTCTTCTCATATAAGGTGCTCAAAATATGAATCCATTATGGATTTTGGCGGCATTTCTATTTGGTGCTGTTATCAGCAGAATTGGTTTGCCACCCCTTGTGGGATATTTGCTGGCCGGATTTGCGCTAAACAGTATCGGTGTTACGGGCGGCGAACTACTGGAAACTTTAGCTGAGGCCGGTATTACGCTTCTTCTGTTTACCATCGGACTGAAGCTGAAGATTAAAAGCCTTGCAAAACCCGAAGTCTGGGCCGGTACATCCATTCACATGATTTTCACGGCCATTCTTTTCGGCTTTTTAATCCGGATGCTCGGGTTTTCAGGGATACCGCTCTTTGACCAATTGACTTGGCAGACATCGCTGCTGATCGCGTTCGCCCTGAGTTTTTCCAGCACGGTTTTTGCAGTGAAAGTGCTGGAGGAAAAGCAAGAAATGGCATCTCGGCACGCAACTGCCGCGATTGGTATTCTCATTATGCAGGATATTATTGCCGTTGTATTTTTGGCGGCGTCCACAGGAAAAATTCCTTCCGTATTGGCCGTGCCTCTTTTGGCGTCGCTTTTTATTACAAGGCCTGTTCTTGGAAGAGTCATGGCGATGTGTGGTCATGGCGAATTGCTGATGCTGTTCGGTATTCTGATGACTGTTGTCGGTTACAGCGGATTTGAACTTGTCGGGTTGAAAGGCGATCTTGGGGCGCTGGTGGTGGGAATGCTCTTCGCCGCTCACCCCAAGGCGCCGGAACTAGCCGACAGGTTGCTTGGATTCAAAGATTTGTTTTTGATCGGCTTTTTTTTAAATATCGGCATTTCCGGCTCTCCAACCCTCACAGGGTTCATAATAGCACTACTACTGGCCCTGGTCATGCCGTTCAAGACCGGATTGTTTTTTATCCTTCTTACCCGTTTCAGGCTGCGTGCCCGCACATCGTTACTTGCCTCTCTCAGTTTGTCGAATTACAGTGAGTTTGGTCTTATTGTCGGCTCAATAGGCGTTGCCAACGGCTGGATCAGCAGTGAATGGATGGTGGTAATTGCCATTGCACTTTCGTTGACCTTTATCATGGCCGCACCCCTGAATGCTGCTTCACACAGCATATATGCGCGTGGTTCAGGCCGCCTGAAATATTTCGAGACTTCAACCCGGCTGCCGGAAGACGAGCCCATCGATCCGGGCGACGCTGAAATTACGATTCTCGGTATGGGCGGCGTCGGAACGAGCGCCTATGATGAAATGAGGAGTCGATATGGTGAAATCGTTATCGGTGTTGATTTTAACACGGAAAAAGTGGAAGAACACCAGAAAAAAGGAAGACGGGTGTTTTTCGGAGATGCCGGCGACAGTGATTTCTGGAAACGCGTCGAACCTTCCAAAAGCTCGGTCTGTCTGGTTATGCTCGCCCTGCCTGATACCAGGACAAGCGTTTTTTCAATTCAGCAGATGAAGGAAAGAGGTTACAAAGGTCAGATCACAGCGTCTGTCCGCTATGTGGACGAAATGCAACTTTTAAGAGATGCTGGGATTGATGCCGTATACAATTTATATGAAGAAGCGGGCGTTGGTTTTGCCGACCATGTGTGCGAGCATATGGATTATTGTAAGCTTAAAAATATCGAGTAGTGTTTACCCCTTTAAGTTACGAGTGATAGCATTTGAACGAAATGTATAGGAACGAAGCTCGTAAGAGGTATAACATATTCGGATAATATATTATAACAACGGCATTGTAGCGACGGCAAAAAAACCGCCGCGCCACATGCCGGATGTTACTTTGTTTCTATTGGTAATCTTCATCGCAATTCTCAATCTAAACTTGCGGATTTGTAGGTGCACAAGCGCTCGGATATATTGAGATTTGATTAGATCAGCCCTATTGATAACCAATTAAAAGGTGGAGTTTTTGACCGTGAGCGCAGGACGGCTGACTTTCTACCTCTGAGTGGGCTATCATCCTTCCTGTAATGTTGTATCAGGTGATTTTCTGGAAAATGATTTCTTTCTATCGGAAATGAATGACGACCACCTTTATTGGGACCCTGAATATTCCTTTGATTAATAGATCCGGACAAAGCTCTTTGTACGCTATGTAAGGGGAAAAGATACCCACCTGTGCCGATTCCCAAATACTTTATTAATTTTAAGAAATGTGATAAACACGAAACATATTTTCAACCCTTGAGGTTTATGAAAATGGGAAAACATTATTGTGCTTTCTCGAAATTGTTATATCTCAGACCCTTTAGCACTGATCCATGTCTTATTTTTGAATGTGGTGTTAATTTATTCTTTATTTCCATGTGAACAGTCAATATCGCAATAACATAGAAAATTGGACGGTGTTTTTTCCGTGTTTTATT
>JBFZFB010000066.1:0-4431 GCA_041306605.1 Lentisphaerota bacterium
TTTTATTCATTCCATTTTACCCTTTTTCTAACAAAACCCCGGCTAAAATACCCGGACCGGATCATCCCGGTATCTATTTGGCCATCCGAAGAAAATATTTTCAAATATTCAGACAGGATAAGCGGATAATATTTTTTCAATGTTCAATCTTCTTTACCATGTTTCGCAACTTTTACAGCGCCAACTCACCGAAAGAGCCTTTTTACGCTCTGTTTTCAATCTGCCCGATAAAGTCCCAGCAACAAACATTTCTAGCATACAGATTCCAGAAAGCCAAAGCCCATTTTATTATAGACCTTGTGTGCACAACCAATGATCCTTTCAGTTATATCTTTCATTTTCCACAACTTTGGCTTTCTGCCCAAAAAGATTAACACGATAAATCCTGTCCTCTGACCCAGAATGTCCTCGCCTCGCCCCGGAAAGGGCTCCGGCCCTGAGGGCGGACCTGAGGGTCATCCCGTCTGTTTCCTCTTTTTTCTGTACCGTTTTCACTTTTCGGGTATGCAGACTATACTTTGCGCCGGCGTCATGCCAGAGAATTATTCCTTAATATGCTCCCTCGTGGATTGTAAAGTTAAATGCCGTAGATAATGGTCCTTTTTCATTTACACCGTGATCTCCCGAAGTTTTCCATCTTTCTGCCCTTGGCGATGATTGGTGTGTGTTGCTTGCCGACATCTTTTTGCCGGCATTATTCATGTTCTTATTCATTATGTTTCCTTTTTACAGAGACCCAATGTTACGGCGCGCCGGTGGCGCGAAGCGACGTACGGTGCCGCCGATGGTTGGCCTATTTCAGTTTCTTCTTTGCTGGACGCACTTCGTAAAGGGCACGATCTTCCTTCACTAGACTGGCCGGTTCCGCTGTGACCTTCTCGAAAAGGAGTTTCGATGTTGCGAAGAGGTCGGCGTTCTCCGCCTTCAAATACCGTGCGGCCATTCGGCAATACTCCGGGTCTATGTCCACGCCGATGCTATTGCGGCCCGTGCGAAGCGCAGCAACCATCGTTGTTCCCGACCCGCAGAAGGGATCGAGTACGGTATCCCCGGAGAAGGAGAACATCCGAACCAACCGGTTTGCCAGTTCAAGTGGAAAAGGGGCCGGGTGATGCTTGGTGGATGCTCCCGTAATGTTCCATATCTGTTGAAACCACCGCCCGAAATCGTCTTTGCCGAGCCGACTCTCGTCCCTCTGCGTGATGGTTGGTTGCCGATAGCCTCCCGGTTTCCTCTGCATGAGGATGAACTCCATATCGTTCTTGATGATGGCATTCGGCTCGTATGGTTTCCCCAGAAACTTCGATCCGTTCGAGACCTCGTAAGACGCGTTTGCGATCTTGTGCCAAATGATCGGGTTCAGGTTGTCGAAGCCGATCCGCCGACAGATAACGCAGATGTCAGCATGGAGGGGAAAGACAAGGTGGCGTCCGAAGTTGCGCCTGGCGACACAAACGTCACCAACGACGCAGACCAGACGCCCACCGGGAACCAGCATTCGGTAAACGTGCCGCCAGACTTTCTCCAACTCGAACAGGAATGCCTCGTAATCCTGGATGTGTCCGAGTTGGTCCGGGTTCTCGTTGTATCGTTTAAGATTCCAGTAAGGCGGCGACGTGACGACAAGATGGACTGAATCTTCCGGTAGGAAGGCGAGGTCCCGCGAGTCCCCATTGATCAGTCTGTGAGTTGTTGCTTCCATGTCTTCACGCGAACGCGGCCAAGTGGCCAACGAGTGTTCTTGCGAACCGGTCAATAGAAAGGTCGTCCGCTGGCGTCACGAATGCGCCCTGTCGTCCCTCACTTTCCGTGGATGTGATGAAGGCCGCGGCCGTATAGTGGCGTTCAAGAACGAGTTTCCGGCAGAAGAGTTCGTACCGGCTGCGATACGATGCGCCCACAAACTCGGGAAAGACCTTGAAATGGGGCTCACGCACCTTGACGGGCCTTTGGGATGCGTCGCAGTCCTCCAGCATGAAGAAGTAGCCGAGGAACGGTTGATGACTTGCCGAATAGGCGTGTTCCCGGTAGGCGGTCCAAAGGTCGAGTGCGCTTCCCATCGCCTCTTCGGTTCGATTGTTGAAGTTGTTACCGAACGACGGCCCAACCTGTGACTTTGCTTCGATGGCAACGAGAAGCGTGTTCTCGCGGATGACAAGCAGATCCCATTCCTTGGTGGGCCGGAAGAAGCCCGGAAGTTCAACGTCTTTGCTTCGATGGACACACGACGCGTGAATGCCGACAGCGACAACGAGTTCCGTGAATAGGTCGATGAACCCATCCATATGCGCACCGCCGGTCACGGCGCTACGCAGTCCCTGATCGGCTTTTCCGGCCAGCTTCTGTTTGTCCCGTTGCGTGCCCCGCGTTCCCCAGTAGTGGGCAACGGCCCGGCCAACGCGATCGGGCAGTTCCTTCAATATGTCATCTCTTTTCATGGCATGTGTGTATCAAATTGCGACTCGTGTTTCAATCGGCCAACAATTGTATATCCAAGTGTCCGTATAGATCATTCGTGCCGGACAAACAGATGAATTACTTTATGGTGATTCTTTTAAAGCAGGATAGTGTGCGGTCAACTGTCTGTCAATAAGGAAGTCACGATGAATTATATCTTTAATGCAAATAAGCGCGATATTGAGAAATTTCGGGAGGATTACCGGAGTGCTGTGCTTGCGGAGGGGGTCACGCCGGATTCTGTTCAGCACCTTACCTTGTTCATTTCCTCTTGTGTTCTCTGTTAAGACCACTGAGGATAGCGTTTCCCGGCATGGAGCGCTTCCACTTTTACATGCGGCATTTTAAGTTACACTTTTCGGGCGGTATTTCCATTCTTGTCTCCGAATAAGAAGGTTGCGAAGGTTTATCACTGGTTTTCACCTGATCCTGAAACACAAAGAAAACCGCGCCCATGATGCAGAGAGAAGCCCACAGGTAGTTCCATGACCATGATTGCTTCATGTAAAAAATGGCAAACGGCACAAAAACCAACAATGTGATGACTTCCTGTATTATCTTCAGCTGGGCAAGGGAAAGAACCGTGTAGCCGATCCTGTTGGCGGGAACCTGAAACAGGTATTCAAACAGGGCAATACCCCAGCTTACAAAAGCCGCGATCATCCACGGCTTGTGCCAGAGATTTTTCAAGTGCGCGTACCAGGCAAACGTCATGAATGTGTTGGATATGATCAGCATCAAAACCGTCTTCGTAATCGGATTCATAATTTTATTTCTCCTCTAATTTTAAAGATATTGCAATCAACGTAAGAGTTTATTCAGCGCGCGTCAGGGTACAAGAACTTTCAGCGCCTTGTGAAGCACCTTCACCTCTACTTCGGCCGGAACATTCACCAGCTCTCCGTCCACCTGAATCTGGGCCGCGTGCGGGCGTGACACAGTCATGGACTTGAAAGTATCCAATACCACTTCGGGTATTTCGGATATGGACCGGCTCAAAAGCTTGTGCAAATTGGCCAGAAACACCGGCACATGCTGTTTCTGCGCGGTTATAAGCTCAAGGAGTCCGTCATCCGGCTTGGCGTAAGGGGTAATTACAGCGCCGCCGCCGAATTGCGTAAGATTGGCAACAGTAAACACCAGAGGATTGGGAAAGACATATTTCTTTCCCGAATCGAGCGTCACCCTTATTTCCTGCGGATCATAATCGAAAAATTCGTAAACACCCGCGAATATATAAGGAATGATTCCACGGACTGGTGATTTTTCAAATGAGCGGACAATCGCCGCGTCCCACGCCATACTGCAGGTGACAAGAAACGGACGATTATTGACAATGCCGACGTCAATCTCCGTTACCCTTCCTTTTGCCAGAGCCTGAATTGCTTTGCCCGGTGAAAGAGGTATGTCAAAATGACGGGCGAATCCGTTTCCACTGCCCATTGGAATCACGCCCAGAACCGTATCTGTTTTAACAAGGGCGGCCCCAACGGTGCTGACCGTGCCGTCGCCGCCGGCGACAAGCAGAATATTCACTCCCTGCTCAACGGCGCGTTCCGCTTTCTCTCTGCCATCTTGAGCGCTTTGAGAAAACTGGTATGACAAATCAACGCCGGGAACATCCCAGAATTTATCCAGCGCGTTCAGCAATGAAGCGAACGATCTGTTGATTCCCGACTTCCGGTTCATCAGCACGAGCACGCGTCTTCTGTCAGAACCGTTTAAACCATTTTTTATACCATTATTCTGCATAAACAAGATGGTAGCATAACACCTGCCGGGTGTTTTAAAATAATATTCATCTTGGATTACCCCTGTTTTCTGATCAAAAAAACCCTTTTTCAAGCCTGTTTCTCAAGTTTTGCCATAAGGGAACATAGAGGAGATTTACAGGAAAATCGAGGTTTTTGAGGCGGATTGGCGGGAAAATGCTAAAAAGTTGATTTTTTCTCTTTATTTGTCTTGACTCTTATA
>JBFZFB010000067.1:0-6545 GCA_041306605.1 Lentisphaerota bacterium
TTTTGAATTTGAAGCCAAGGAGAAGGCGATCAAGAGCATACTTAACCAGCTGGTTGCTCATAAGATGTTTGTGGTGGTGACCCGTTTAACGCTTGAGGAGACCGGTGCTTCTCTTCTTTCGGAGCGGCCAAAAGAGGCGGAAGCGGTGAAAAGTAGCGGGGGAAATGTCAGCACTAATATGCCGGCCAAAGACGATAAAAAGGTGGTGATAGATTCCGGGCCTCCGCCGCACAATCTCCGGATTGTTTCCGGCGGCAATCTGGAAAGACCTTTCAGGGTGACTCTGGGTTTGGAGGTTTATACTTTTAAAAAGCCTGAGAATAAAATAGAACCATTGAAAAAGGGTAAGTGAGAAATAGGTGTTTTCAATATTGTATTGATGGAAGATAGATTATGGCGTTGTTGCAAAAAATGATGTTATTCATGAAGGAGCAGTACGATAAAATTATTTGTTTTATTGTTCTTTTGGGGCTGGTTGGCTCTCTTGTTTATTTGGCTGTGCGCATGGGGACGTTCCGGCAAGTGGAAGAAGAGCACAGGCAGAGAATAGACAGATTGAAGCCGTCATTCGAATTTGCCACAAAAGTGGAAACGAACAGATTCCAAAGCATGCTGGAAGAGAGTCAGAATCCACCTCTGATTCCAGCTTGGACTAATTTTCTGTTTGTTCCTGAAAAAAGGGTTTGGTGTGTTGACTGCAAGGGGCCCATTCCGTATACCGCGATGGAGTGTCCTTTCTGTACGGCAAAACAACCTCGTCCGTCGGAAATGAGTTGGAGCCGTGATACGGATAAAGATGGAATACCAGATCTATGGGAGATGCATTACAGCTTGGATCCGAATGATCCTGCAGACGCGCAGAAAGATAAAGACGGAGATGGTTTTATCAACATAGTTGAGTTCAATGCTCAACCCGGAACGGTTGCCTCTCTTGATCCGGACGTCCCGAAAGGTACAATGCAGGGAACGGATTTGAACGATCCTGAAGATAGTCCTTCATACGAAGCGGAACTTTGTGTTTCCGAGATCAAGGCGGAGCCGTTTAATCTTTTGTTCAAGAGTGTCATGAAGACGCCTGACGGCGCATTGACATTTGGAGTGAACACCAGCGCTATCAGGCCTAAAACTTATTTTGTAAAGATGAATGGTGAGGTTGAAGGTTTTAAACTGGTGGCATATGAGCCCAAGACGGAATCAGTTGTATTGCAGGGTAGCTCCTTGCCACGTAATGTTGATGTTTCGGTGCTAACTTTAAAGCGCGGCGACAAGATGATTTCTCTAACGAAAGGGAAAGAACAGGAATATAGTGAATATACAGGAGTGTTGACCTTTAACCTTGATAAGAGTACGTATCCGGTAAAGATGGGTACGGAATTCGAGTTAAAGATGGTGGGGAAAAAATATAAGGTATTAAGTATTGACGGAACGCAGAATTTTATTGTAATAGAGCGGTTAACTGATGGGGGAAAGTTGACCATTCGTCTATTACCTTTAAGGAGCAGTAACAACGAGGCATCTGGCGAGCAGGTTAAGACGCAAAATGATGAACTCGAATTGAGGAGTGATTAGTCATGATTAAAAAGAGTCACTGGGGGTGGAGGGTTTTTGCGTCCTTTGCTTTTGTTTTTGCTTTTGCACATTCAATGGTTTGGGCGCAAGAAGGTTCAAGTGAGGATGGCTTGGTTGTTAATGAAGAAATGCTCATGAATGAGGTGGTAACGGATGATGCTGTTACAAACTCTGTCAAGACTGACCTTGGTTCCGATATAACAAAAGAGTTTGACGAAGGTGCAGGAGCCGCAGTTATTGAGGAAGAAAAAGGCGTACCACCAGTTAAAGCCGCTCCAAGTGAAGTCCCTCAGAAGGCAGAAGTAAATGAAGTATCATCAATAGAGGAACAGCCTGCCGGTGGTGTGGTTGAGGATTTTGCTATTGAGTCAGAACCTGTTCAGCCGGCTGTGACTGATTTGGAGCCATCAGAAGATGAAACAGTGTCTGAACCAGAAGTGATGACGAAAGGGCCGGTACTCACAGACAAGGAAGTTGATCAGTTTATTGATGAAAATGTTGGTGATGTGTCCAACTTGGTTATAGAGGAGCCCGCAGAGGAATCTCCGGAACAGGCAATGGTTCAGCCAGAGAAAACAGTTCCTGCCCCTGCAGTTCGCAGTTCAAGGCCGATAGGAAAAACGCCGGTTGCAAGCAAGAGCGTTTCCGTTGCTCCTCTTAAGAAAGCAGTGTCGTCTTCATCATCTGTGCGAAGCGCGGATAAAAAGACGGAAAGTGTGATAATAGCTGAAGACATGGAAGTGTTAAGGCGGCAAGCTGAAGAGGCTCATGCGAGAGAGTCTTTAAAGGAAGCGGAAAAGGTTTTGCTGGCGAAGGATTATCAGAAGGCCATAGCTTTGTTTAATGAGTCTTTGCAGTATATAGGCAATCGCATTGAAACTCAAACGGATCGCAATCTGGCGTCAGAGGGGCTTGCTGAGAGTTATTATCAGTGGGCTGTTGATTTAAGGAAAATAGTTGATTTGCAGAAAGCTTCCGAGAAGGCAAAGCTGGCTTTGAGTTATGGCCATCCGAAGGCGGCAAAATTAGTAACATCAATAGATGCTGATATAAAGAAGGGTGCTACACCTCCTGTAGTGGCGCCTCCGCGCCGGTGGCAGACGGAAGATTATAAAAAGGCCCATAAGACCATTGCTGATATGTTGAAAACCGGCAAGGAATATATGGCTACTGCTGAATATGAAAAAGCGATAAATGAGTTTGAGTTGGTGCTTAAGCAGGATCCTAATAATACGGAAGCTATAAGATTGAGGGATAAGGCTTCCCAGAAGAAATACGATGTATCTTCATTTGAACTTGAGAGTACACGGCGTGACATGATGCAGGAAGTGCGCAAATCGTGGAATCCCCGGGATTATGGACTATTGCAGGATACCAGAGGCAAGTCCGGTGAAGGCGGGAAAGGAGAGGAAACCAAGAGAGAGTCCACTGAAAGAGCTAGAATTCTTGACAAGATGAAGAAAATTAAGATCCCTGAAGTGGAATTCCGTATGGCCAACATTAATGATGTTGTCGCCATGTTACAGTCTTACAGTGTTGAATTTGACGAGACGGAAGAGTCTGATGATAAGAAAGGTGTTAATATCATATTACACCTTGGAGGGGGGGCGACCAGCGAAGCGGCTTCGGGCGGTGGCGAAAGCGATGTTTTTGGATCGACAGAGAATAAGGAAGCTGGGGCTGCATCACAAAATGCCGCTGCTGACATTCCGTTGATTACTTTCAATGCGCGTTATATATCTTTGCTGGAAGCTTTGGAGATAGTTGCTTCAGTTGCCGATTTGAGGTGGAAGATTCGCGGAAGTGTTGTTATGATTGTTCCGAAGAATGCTCCGATTGAACCCATAGTCAACCGTATGTATGATGTTTTACCGTCTATTATTACAAGAGTGACAACAACCCAGGAAACTGGTGAACGGCAGGATGATTTTATAGGGCTAGAGGCAAAAAGAACGACAGAACCGCCGAAGTGGAAAGAGTTTTTTATAAAATTGGGTGTTCCATTTCCTGATGGTTCTTCGATTGATTATGTTTCTGCCATAGGAAAACTTGTTGTGGCTAATACCGCAGATAATCTTGCAATTTTGGAAGAAATTCTGGCTGCAATGAATGTTGTACCCAATCAGATTGAAATAGAAGCCCGGTTTGTTGAAGTGGCTCAAACTGATTTCGACGCTTTAGGATTTCAGTGGCTTATGACAGATGACTGGGAGATTGCTCAGAAGAAAGGGCAGGAAAATGTGCCTTTGGGTTCCAGGCAGAGAATCAAAATGTCAGCCAATTCAGCGGACGGCGGATTTACAATGGGTAACAGGTTTGTAAAGGATATCGAGATGGGGGCTGAAGGAATACCTGTGGCGGATGGTATTTTCAAACTGGCTTCCGTGCTGACGAATCCTGAACTTTCCATGGTTCTTCATATGCTGGAACAGCAGGGGAATGCGGATTTATTGTCAGCGCCGAAAGTGACAACAAGGTCCGGAGCTGAAGCGACGATCAAGGTTGTTGAGGAGTATATTTATCCTACCGAGTTTGAAGTTACGGAAGTGACCGGAAGAGACGCGCTGGGCAATGCCACAGTTGTTGGCGGTATTGTTGAGCCGGGCTCGTTTGAGACCAGAGAAGTAGGTGTGATTCTTCAGGTGACTCCTGAAGTAAGCACAGAAACTGCCGGGTCAATGATAGATCTTGTTTTATCGCCGCAGGTTGTTACTGAGCCGAAGTGGAAAAATTACGGATCTGTATACACTGATGTAAACGGCAATCCGCAACAGTTGAATATGGAACAGCCGTTTTTCTATACGAGAGAAATCATGACCCAGTTGTCTATTTACAATGGTGCCACGGTGGTGATGGGCGGTATGATTAATGAAAAACGGACATCTGTGGATGATAAAATCCCGTTCCTTGGAGATTTGCCGCTTATAGGTCGTTTGTTCAGAAGTACTTATGACAAGAGTGATAAGCGGAACCTGCTTATTTTTGTGACTGCACGGCTGGTTGATCCGGCTGGCAGGCCGGTTGGCGTAAAAGTCAAGAGTGCCTTGGAAACTGCGCAGCAAAACCAAGATAACAACAAGTAGTTCATGTCATCCAAAATACTGGTCATTATTGATGCTATGGCCGTTCTGTATCGTGCTTTTTACGCGATTCGTGAGCTTTCAACCAGATCAGGGCGGCCGACGAATGCGGTTTATGGCTTTGTCAGGATGCTGACGCAAATCAAAAAGTTGTGGCAGCCTTCACATTTGGTGGTGGTGTTTGATGGCGGGCTGCCTGTTGAAAGGGTTAAGTTACTGCCGGAATACAAAGCACAGAGAAAGGCCATGCCGGACGCGTTGCGAGAGCAGATAAGTGTTGTGGAAGATTATTTGGACCGGTCCGGGGTTGCGCGCGTTAGAATAGATGGTGAAGAAGCTGATGATCTGATTGCGACTATTGCGATGAAGGCTGAACGTGAAGCGGATAAGGTTTTGATAGCCAGCAATGATAAAGATATGTATCAGATTGTTTGTGAGAAAATACAGATGACAAACGTTTCCGGCAGTGATGGTCTGATGGGGCCCCGTGAGGTGAAAGAAAAGACAGGCGTCATGCCTTTTCAAATAGTGGATTGGCTTGTGATGACTGGCGATAGTTCTGATAATATTCCCGGGGTAAAGGGTATTGGAACCAAAACAGCGGCAAATTTGCTTAACGAATACGGGTCGATGGTAAACATATTAAACAGCATTGATAAAATAGGCGGGAAAATAGCGGAGTCATTGAAGTCGAGCAGGGGCATTGTAGAGCGTAACGAGCAGATGTTGAGGCTAAAGAGTGATATGGATTTTGCTTTTAAATGGAGTGATTTTGAGGTTAAAACACCTGATTCGACTGCTCTGTTGTCTTTGTTTGAGGAGTTGGAATTCGATTCTATGGCTAAAGAATTGAGGCAGAAGGAATTGTTTTAAACGATTAAGTTTATAAAAAATGTTTATTGACATATAACGGGTGTTATGTTTAGAGTTTAAACAATCGGTGCATGGTGGGTTACGGTTGTTGAATGTAGTCTGTTACGCCGGCTCATCAAAAAGTCCTGATGAATAAAATCAACTTCGCTTCAACGATTCGGTAATTGTTGTCTAGAGGTGTTCATTTCCATAAATTCATGACGAGAATAGCTGTCACGGGTGGCATTGCCTGCGGGAAGAGTCTGTTTGGCGCATTTTTGGCTGAACAAGGCTTTGTTGTGTATGATGCAGACGAACTGGCACATGATCTCATGATGCCGGGTATGCCTGTTTTCAGTCGTGTAGTGGAGGTTTTTGGGACTGATATATTAGGGGAGGATGGGGCGATTGACCGCAAGGTGCTGGGAGACATAGTGTTTTCCGATGCAGATAAGCGTTTAAAGCTGAACACCATTGTTCATCCAGAAGTGAAGAAGGCGTGGATGCGGGCGATTAAAGATTTGCGGATGTCGGCAGTTGTTGTGCCGTTGCTTTACGAGGCTGGTGAGGGTGACGGATGGGATGCGGTTATATGTGTAAGTGCGTCTGAAATTTTACAAATAAGAAGGCTGGTTCAGCGAGGGTTGTCGGAAACTGATGCCGGTAAAAGGATAGCGGCGCAAATGCCGGTGAGTGAGAAAATGGTATTATCTGATTATGTTGTGATTAATGATGGTACTAAGAATTTACTGAGAGAACAAACTATGCGCGTGTTGAATTGTATTCTGGAGAAAGACCATGGTAGAAAAACAAGATGAAATGCAGAGAAGACAAAGACCAAATCATAATTCGCATCATCGCAGTCACGGCAGGAGGCGTATGATGATGAATAACAATAATAACAGTAACGGTAATGGAATGATAGATCATCAGAATCAGGGTAATAATGTTGTGACAAATGGTACTGCTCCCGTGGTGAATACAGCTCGAGCGGGTCAGGTATTGGGGCTTTATGATTTGCAGGACAAGACGGTTCCGGAACTT
>JBFZFB010000068.1:0-7997 GCA_041306605.1 Lentisphaerota bacterium
TTTTATTCATTCCATTTTACCCTTTTTCTAACAAAACCCCGGCTAAAATACCCGGACCGGATCATCCCGGTATCTATTTGGCCATCCGAAGAAAATATTTTCAAATATTCAGACAGGATAACCGGATAATATTTTTTCAATGTTCAATCTTCTTTACCATGTTTCGTAGCTTTTACAGCGCCAACTCATCGAAAGAGCCTTCTAACATTCTGTTTTTTGTCCTGCCCTATGAAGTTTCAGCAATAAACATCTCGTATACAGATTCCAGAAAGCCAAAGCCCATTTTATTATAAACCTTGTAAGCACAACCTATGATCTTTTCAGTTATATCTTTATATTCCATCCCTTTGGCTTTCTGCCCAAAAAGATTAACACGATAATCCTGTCGATCCTGTCAAACTCTCCTTCTAATGCCTTCTGCAAATGGCTTAATTCTTACGTATTACAAAACAGCGCCTCAAAAACATTACACCTGCGCCATACTTGCCAGCAATTCCGCAGGCGAACATGTCGCTGTCCCCAGCTTCCCTACAACAACTCCTGCCGCGTAGTTAGCCAGTGAAACCGCCTCGTTATGATCAGCCCCGGCAACCAGAGCAAGAAAAGCCGCGGCAATAACAGTGTCACCCGCACCGCTCACATCAAAAACTTCCCTGGCCTTGGTGGAAATAACCGCAGGCTTATCATCCTTATTCAGAAGATACATACCATGCGCGCCCAATGTTATTATAAGAAGCTCAGGACCCCACTTCTTCATAAGCTTTATCCCCGCCTCTCTCAAAACCGGATCCTTCTCCAAATCACCGTCTTTAAGAGGACGCGCCGGCAAACCAGACGCCGCACACGCTTCCTTATAGTTAGGAGTCGCAAGCTTGATCCCCGAAATCTTCCACTCCCTGTCATCCTTCGGATCCAGACCAACCGGCAGATTCCGCTTTGATGCCGAAGCCAAAACCGCGTCCACAACAGCCTGCGACACCACGCCTTTGTTGTAATCCGCAATGATTATACCGTCCACGTCTTCCACCGCTTCTCTGATGCTGGCGCACATGTCCTCAGCCGACTGCTCCACCAAGTCCCTCGTATCCTCATAATCAACACGCACCACCTGCTGACGCTCCGCCACCACACGCGTCTTAACAGTTGTACGGCAAACTTCTGAAACAACAATATTACCAATGGAAATTCCATCACCTTTAAGAATGCCTGTTAATGTTATGGCGTTTTCATCATTACCCACAAGACCAACCACAAGCGCCTTGGCGCCCAGCTTCTGAATATTCAAAGCCACATTGGCCGCGCCGCCGGGACGGCATGTCTCGTCCGTAACACAAACAACAGGAACCGGCGCCTCCGGCGATATCCTGCTCACCGTCCCCGTAACATACCGGTCAAGCATCAGATCGCCGACAACAAGTATCTTCAGATTTGAAAACTTCTTGAGAATCCCTTCAGATTGCTTAACTGTGATCATAAACTAATCCCTCTTTTCAACCGTAAACCGCCCGCATTCCAAACCTCACGCTGAACCTACTCCAGCCAGAATGCATTCACGGCAGACGGAATACTCTCTCTGTCCGACTTTCTTATCTCAATATAATCATTCCCCGGCCCGGCCAGCCAGCTTCTGTCTATGTTGTCAACACTGGCACCGTCAATACCCGTAGCATGATAAACCGACAAATCAAACTGACACACCGTTTCGTCAACAAGCTTCACAGGCGTCATCCCAAAAGACACACCCTTGGCCGACGATGTCACATTGCTTCCACCGTCAAGCCATTCTATCGAGCCGCCTCTGATCCTGAGTTTCATATTCATCTGATGTTTTCTCGTTATGCGCGATATTTCCTCAAGATTCCTGCCCGGCAATTCACCCAGATTGCAAAAGAAAGGCGGCTCCCAATTATTGCCGCTTTTAATGATTCTTAATTCGCATTTCTGCGCCGACACACGCCATAATGGCTTCACTCCAAGCCCAATCCGCACATCTTCTGCCTTGAACCCGGCCGCGCCTGCATCAAAATCCTTCGTCGCAAGAGAATCTATCTCCAGCACATACGGCAAACCTATACTGGTTTTTACCGCAACAATATCAGCACCAAAATATTTCCCCAGCCAGTCCTCAACAAATGAACGCCCGCCTTCCGTTCCTATGGCAAAGAAAAATGTCACAAGTATAATAAGAATCAAAATAATCAGCGTCGTCAAAAAACGGACCAGACACCCCTTGCGCTCACCACCCGGCTGTGAAAACCATATCTGTTTCTTGTCTTTGTTTTCCTTTGACATTAATTTCTCCTCAAAAAAACATCCCGTTGAAATGAAACTTTCACATATTCTCTACCATAACCCCGCAAAAAATCACAGCTCTTCTACTGCCACCCCGGAAAATGCCTTCTTTTTGCGCTCCCCGAAAAGAACCGAACCCAGCCGGATATACGTGGCACCCTCCTCCACCGCCACCTCAAAATCATGCGACATCCCCATTGACAGCTCTTTTAAATCAACACCCGTACGGGACCGGCATTCATCCCGCAACTCTCTTAAACGACGGAAATACGGCCTCGCACCCTCAACATCTTCCGTAAAAGGCGGAATCGTCATCAGCCCCTCAATGCTGACATTTAACAATGTCTCACTCCGCTCTATAACATTGCCTATATTTTCCGGCGCCATCCCGAATTTACTGCCCTCCCCGGAAACATTAACCTCCAGACAAACAGGCATTTCCACACCTGCGTCTTTACAAGCCGTGTCAATAACCTCAAGCAGCTCAAACGAATCAACCGAATGAATCATCCGGAACAACTGCACCGCGTTCTTCACCTTGTTCTTCTGCAAATGCCCTATCATGTGCCACTCTATACTGCCCGGACACAATGGTATCTTCTGGCGCGCTTCCTGAACCTTGCTTTCTCCCATGACCGTCAACCCGCACTCAACCGCGACCCTTACATCTTCAGAATCAAATGTCTTGGTAACCGCCACTATCTTGACATCTTCCTCACGCTTCACACGCGCGCAGGCCGCCGACACACGGCCCCTGACAGATTCCAATCTTTCAGCAAAATCTTTCACATCCTACCTGTCAACAGTCCGCCGTTCAATAGCCTTGGCAAGCGTCACCGGATCTGAATAAGCAATTCCACTGCCTGACGGCAACCCCAATGCAAGACGGCTTATTTTAACATTTTTCCCTTTAAGCATTTCTACAATAAAACCTGCTGTTGTATCACCCTCAACATCCGTACTCAAAGCCAGAATCACTTCGGCAAACCGCTCCTTGTCAATACGTTCCAGCAGAGCTTTTATCCGCACATCATCCGGCCCGCGCCCCTTCATCGGAGATATCTTCCCCATCAGCGCGTGATACCTGCCCCGGAAACCGCCCGATCGTTCAATCCTGACTATATCATCAGGCTCCTCCACCACGCACAAAAGCGAACTTTCCCGGCCCGGATTTGAACACAACCTGCAAGGATCAGCATCCACCGTCGTCACATTACCGCACAACGAACAACAACGTATCCTTGCCTTAACATCGTTAAGAGCCGACACCAGATCATTAAGTATCGAACCCTGATCGCGCGCAAGCCGCACCGCCACACGTTCCGCCGATCTGCGCCCCAGCCCCGGCAGTCTGCATAAACACGAAATAAGCTTTTCGAGAGGATCCATAATGTCACATCTACCCCAGCAAATCACCCAGACCCATGCCTGATGTCAACTTCGCCATCTCCTTGCCAGCGTCCTTTTTGGCAGCGTCAAGCGCCCCGTTCACAGCCGATAAAATAAGACCTTCCAGCTTGCCAACATCCGAAGAATTAACCACCGACGGATCAATCTTAATGCTAGCCACCGACATATCACCGCGGGCAACAACCGTAACTTTGCCGCCACTGGAATACTCCACGGTTTTCTTCTCCAGCTCCTTCTGAATCTTACCCATCTCCTTCTTCATCGACGCGGCCTTCTGTATCATTTTTAACATATTCATCAACAAACCCTCATTATTCTCTACGTTCTGTCAAAAGTTTCGCCCCATTTTGGGGTTAATCAACGTTTTATCAACAACTTACAGCGAAATGGTCTTTTTTTCCTTTTTCAATACTTGGTTATTGGATACTGAACCCATCTTTCCCCATCAGGACACTGTTCAAGAAATCTGCGGATATTTTTATCCAGATTTCTTGAACCATCCTTCCCCATCATCCCCAATCCAGTCCTCGGACCCGGAATGTCCTCCGGACCTGAGGGTTATCCTGTCAAAATATTCTCTCTTTTCTTCTTACTTCTCTTTTGGATATTGGATATTCAATTCTCTTTAATCATGCCCTGTTTTTCATTTTATTTTTGACACTATCATTCTCTAACTTCTATAACCCTGCCCCCGAATACCTCCATAACTTTCCGCACAGACGCGTCTCTGGTAAAATCACGCTTCTTTCCGTCTGCATCGCCGCCGATCTCCACGCCGCCGCCGGCCGGAACACTGTCCGGCAGACCCGCAGGCCACTCTTCCGCCATCCGGTCATGCTCCTTTTTCACCAGGCTCATTCCTTCAACATCAAGCGCCTGAAATACCACTGCAACATCCCGCTTAAGCACCAAACCTAAAGCATGCTTAACAGCATTCTGGTTCCGGACATTTTTAAAATTCTCAGCCTCTTCCCCGAATTCCGAGTCGAAACCAATGACAACCCGGTCAACGGAAACCGATACCGGCCTCGCATCCATAAGAAAAGCTCTCAAACCTATGGCTATCTTAGCGGCTTTATCAATAACTTCCGGCCATCTCCTCACCAGCATCGCCAGCTCTGCACTCCCGGCAGTCGCCCCGTCTGAAACAACGGCAGAAGACGGCACAGATTCAACATCAGAAATTTCCTCCTGCCCGCAAACCGGCTCGGCAGAATCATCTTCACAGGAAGGCGCAGGACCATCACTCAAGTTTTTTTTTAACTGGTTGATTTGCGCCAATATTTCATCAATCGTGACGACCGTGGCGGCACGCGCACAGCGGATCAGCGCCATCTCCAGAACTGTACGCACCGATAAAGCATAACGCATTTTGTCTTCAGCCGCCGACAAAACATCCGTTATCCGCATCAAACGCCCCGCATCTGTCATTGCAGCCTGTTTCTTTAAAACGCCCATCTGGGCATCCAGTACATCAAGGTCCCCCGCCGATTGGCCGGCATACATGCAGACCAGCAGATTTCTGAAATGATTCATCAATTCAACTGTAAGCCTCTGCAAATCTTTGCCGCCTTCATCCAGAACAGCGATAATTTCAATAATCCCCTTCACATCACCTGACAATATCAACTGAGCCAGATCTTCCAGCTTGCCGCGCGACACCAGCCCGAAAACCGACAACACATCTTCCTCAACGATTTCCGTGCCTTTAAAAGAAACTAGCTGATCCAGCGCTGATTCGGCGTCACGCAGTCCGCCTTCAGATCCACGCGCTATCGCAAGAAGAGCATCATCTGTAATCTTGACATTCTCAGCTTTGGCAATGACCTTCAGATGGTCTATGATAAGAGCAACCGGAATCCGGCGCAGGTCAAACCGCTGACAACGCGACAAAATGGTCGCAAGTATTTTATCAGGCTCTGTTGTGGCAAAAATGAATTTGACATGAGACGGCGGCTCTTCAAGAGTTTTCAACAGCGCATTAAATGCCCCCACTGTCAACATGTGAACTTCATCTATCACATAGATTTTGTAACCGCCTTTGACCGGGGCATACTTCACCGTGTCACGCAAGTCGCGCACCTGATCAACACCGTTATTGGAAGCGCCGTCAATTTCAATAACATCAAGATTGGTACCGGCACTGATCTCCCTGCAGGAATCACACTTGTCGCACGGCGTCACGGAGGTTCCCTGCGCACAATTCAACGCTTTTGCGAATATACGGGCCACCGATGTCTTGCCTACACCGCGCGGACCAACAAACAAATAAGCATGCGCTATTCTGCCGGTTTTTATCGCGTTTTTCAGGGTTTGCACAACGTGCTCCTGCCCGATAACATCGTCAAACTGCCGGGGACGCCATTTTCTAGCCAATACTTCGTAAGGCATAAAATATCCTTTTTAAACGCGTGAACTGCTTTCAAGCCTCATAAATTAAGCCCTTTTATTAACATTTATGCGCTATATTTGGCAAGCACATTGGATTATATGGTGTTTTTAATTATTTTAGGCATGACTTTTCCCGAAATAATGGCTATTCTTTATAGGTTGAGTATAGAAAAAGAATATTTGAATAAATAATTGAGAAAGGACCGCTCATGTTGCCATTGGACAAAATACCTCTCTTTTTAGTAAAGGTTTTTATTGTCTTGTCTTGTGTGGTCTTCTGGATTGATCTGATAGCAAGAATAGCTAAATCACTTCGCAAGCCCAAAGATAAATAAAAAATAGTTTCTCTTTGCAAATGAAGCTTAATGACATTCCTGCTGTTGATCGCATTCTCAAAAAAGAATATATTCGGCATAATGCCCCAATCATTGAACTGGAAAAAGCACGCACAAATGATCCTTTCAAGATACTGGTAGCCACCATCCTCAGCGCAAGAACCAAAGACCAGACAACTGCAGAAGCATCCCGGAGACTGTTCAAGCGCGTAAAAACACCTAAAGATCTCAAAAAAGTTCCGCTGAAAGATATTGAAAAACTGATTTTTCCCGTCGGTTTTTACAAAACAAAAGCACAGCACCTGAAAGAACTCCCCGGAGTTCTGGATAAATTGTTCAACGGCGTCATTCCAAAAACAATTGAAGAATTATGCCAATTGCCTGGTGTAGGACGAAAAACCGCCAATCTTGTCACTGCCGTGGCATTTGACCGGCCGGGAATATGCGTTGATGTACATGTACATAGAATCAGCAACCGGCTCGGCCTGGTGAAAACAAAAACACCGTTCGACACAGAAATGAAACTCAGGAAAATTTTGCCTGTAAAATACTGGAAGACCTGGAACACATATCTGGTATCGCACGGTCAGACAATATGCAAACCCATCAATCCTGATTGTTCCGCCTGCCCAATCCGGGAATACTGCAATCGTATTGGCATAACTGCCGCTTAAACCCATTATCACGGGTGTTATTTAACCCATGTTTTGCGTTTAACAAACAGCTTGCCTCGACAAAATGAATGTTAAATAATAATCCTTCTCTAAGAGCGGCGCGTAAAAGCCGGTCATTGATGCAGTTCGATCAACCAAATCGCGGAATTTGTCTTTATCGTTGTGTATCATTAACGATTGCTCGCCACTTTTCATTGATTGTTCCTTTTCGATTGCTTGTAAATGATATCAAAGATGTTTTTTTTATGCTCTTTTCAAGCGGCTTCAACAAAGCGTCTCTCACACCTGCATTCTCCAGAATAAGTCCTATGCGCTTACGTGTCTTAATTTTCGGGAATCTCACGGTATAATCGATCAGTTTCTTAATGTCGCATTTCTTTTCCTCAACGAACCTTTTCAAAATATCGGCCGCAGCTTCGATCCCGCCAACCGGCTTATTGTAATCAATTAAATCGACAAGCGTTCTTTCTTTTGAACTGACAAAAACGTCTTTCCCTTTAATCTTAATCGTATCCAGTCCGTACATTTTCTGAGAAGCAATTTTTACAAATCTGAAAGATACGCCAGCTATTATTCTCTCCCGGGATATCCTTGGATTTAAGACATAAACCGTCTGAAACTGCTGGTCTGTAAAATTATAATAGTTAAACATCGTGGAGTAACCGAGATAGTAGTCGTTGTTCGGGAAGAAAACGGTTGGAATAAGAAACTCGCTAATTCGACGACCGGTCGGAACAGCCTCTAGTGGTACGAATATATAGACTCCCCCTTTAATGGGAATCAAAATCTTCTTCTTTTTCAGGCTGTAGACCAACTTTCGCCTGTACCGGAAACTTGTTGGCAAGTAAGCGTCCAGAACTTTGGCTGTCACAATGTCTTTTCCTTCGTAAGATAA
>JBFZFB010000069.1:0-13168 GCA_041306605.1 Lentisphaerota bacterium
CGCCCGGCGCCTCAACTCCTGTTGCGCATCCTGGCCCAGCTTCCTTGCATCTCTTGTTTTCATGCAAAGAATATATCAAAAGACCTTTATACATGCTACTATTTATTTGCCGGATTAATAAATAGCCAAGGTCGAAACTACCCTATAGTTATCGGCGGACAAATGATAACCCCCATACCTAAAGACGCCATGCTTTTCACAAAAGCCGACTTTGGGGTAATCGGCGAAGGGGAAATAATCCTGTATAATTTGGCAAGAACATTACGCGAAGATGGCGACATTTACAAAGTAAAGGGACTTGCCATCCGAAAAGAAAATGTAGTCACCTTAACAGATCCTGGTGAATACATAACCGATCTTTCCAAGCTACCCAAAATACCCTTTGATTTTTTTCCCACTGATCAGTGGAGAGACATCGGCAAGTACTACACCGACAGTCTTTATATTCAACCTCACATCCGGTACGAAGATAAGGCCGTTGATGTTCACGGGAGTCGCGGTTGTCCATTTAAATGTATATTCTGCTATCATTTCAGCAAGGTAAGATACAGACCTATTGCAGTCATGATTAAAGAAGCAAAGGAATACATAGAAAGATTTGATTGCAACCTAGTTAATTTCGCGGATGAACTTACACTCACAAACCCTGAAAGAACTAAAGAACTAATTGATGGAATAAAGACCATAGACCGAAAAATAAACTACTCGCTTAATGCGCGTATTGATACGTTTTCAAAACTGGATGACAATCTACTCAAAGAATTAAAGGCAACAGGATGCAGAAAAATAGGATTTGGATTTGAATCTGGTTCAGACAGAATTCTAAAACTCATTGGAAAAAACACCACTTCCGCGCAGATACTTCACGAGTTGGAAAGATTAGAAAAACACAAAATACTGCCATTCGGAGCTTTTATAATAGGACATTTATCAGAAACCAGGGAAGATGTTGAAGCCACCATAAAACTTGTAAAGAAAATGATCAAAATCTGTCCCAACATTCAACTGGCCTTTTGCATAAGCACTCCTTTCCCTGGTTCTGAAATATTCAAGATTTTATTTCAGAAAGGATTTATAAAAGATCATGATGAATACTTCAATCGATACAAAGAAAAAAAGAGTATATGGGCCATTAGAAGTGTTTGGAATATCATTGTAAATCTAACAGAAATGAGCGATGATGAACTATACCGCATGCGATGGAAAGCATATTTCACTTATCTGTTGTATAAAATCCGTTATCTCGGGATAATGGTCATTATCATTGAAGGACTAAAGCTTTGCATGGGTATCATAAACCGAATTGTGCAAAAGGTGCTTATAAACCCATTAAAGAAAGTTTCACCCCTAAAGGGTTTATCTTATACCTACGAACGAGTATATGGATTATTGCAGCAGAAACTCGAACATGTGGCCTTGCGTTTACGCAATATAAAGGATTGATTTTTCGTCTACGAAAACAATGGTTCGGCCTTCGCAGAGGGCTTTTTTTAAAGGGCTATCGTTTCCACCGTTTAATGGCTTCATCATCACGTTCCACAGCTTTTCCCGAAGGTCTCTGGCAACTCCAGCCAAGATTGCGGAGTAATCTCCAGACATGGCCCGGATGATATACAACACCACAGGTATCCCGGATAACATCTGCCACACGAGGAAGGGTCCATAGACAGTTGTTGTACCCGTGGGCTTCTGGCCCTTCAAGCAAAACTCGTCTTATCTGATTTTTCTGCCGGTCATCGAGTCGAGGTTTCCGCCCGGTGCGACCAGCTGATCGCAACCCGATCAAACCATTCCTCTTTAATGTTTGTGCCCACCGAGATACCGACATCTCGCTGACACCAATCTGGCGGGCCACATCTGCCTGATTAAGCCCTTTGCGCAAGAGCACGGCGGCGTCTTTCCGACGCTGTTCCAAAGCGCACATGGCGCTCCCGTCACGTTTTAAACCTTTTATATTTCCCATGCAGAAGAATTTAAAAGAAATAAAATGTATTGTCTGACTATATTATGCAAATCTCAGCAAGACATTTTTTGACACCATTAATACAAGCATCTATACTCCATTTGCTTATAATGTCAAAAGATTTTTTACCAAAGTTGTCCAAAGCGGTCTTATTGGTAAGCAGGTATTCTACACTGTTTGTCATGCTAGTGATATCGCCAACATTATGAATGAATCCATTTTCACCTGTTACAACAAGGTCAGCAGAAGAACTAACCATTCTTGTTGTAATAATGGGCAGGGAAAAGCACATAGCTTCATTTATCACAAGTCCCCATGTTTCTCTAGATGAAGGAAACAGGAAGATATCTCCGGAAGCGTAATATTGTGAAATTTCATTTTGGTCTTTAAATCCAGTTATGCATACATTAATTAAATTCTTTTGCTTGCAGAAAGTTTTTATCTTTTTTGACAGGTTTCCTGCTCCGATAAAAACAAGATTAGTTTTTATGCCCTTCTGCAATAATGCGCAATGTACCTTTAGGGCATCAACGGGCCTTTTCCTTTTAATTAATTTTCCAGAAAAAAGCAGTGTGGGTAGTTGTGGATCCATGCCTAAATTTTTTAATGTTAGGGCCTTGTGTGCTTTCCATCGTTTAGATTGTTCGATAAAAAAATTATTATCTACAGAATAAGGTGTTAGAAATATCTTTTCAGGAGGAATTCCAATGGCTGTGTAGAATTCGGTGCATTTTGTGCCTATACTAAAGATCGCTGAAGCACGTTTGCACAACCATTTTAGCATGTTTTTCTTTAAAAGATATGTAAGTTTGGAGCCGTGCACAAAAAGGGACGTGGCCTCTGTACGTAAAACAACTGGTATTTTTAATGATAAAGCCAGCCAAAAACATTTCCAGTCGGAAAATGCATACCAACTAGTTATCACAACCATGCTGGGGGCTATTTGCTTGAGGATGCTAAATATACTGTGGTTATAGTGAGGTATTAATTTCTCTGTAGTGTGAGTCCGATTATATATATGAATTTGGGGTATATTGGCTATGTTATGTCCAAAATTAATGTGCTGCCGAAATCCTGGATCAAAGTAATCACCCCAGCCATAATTACATGAAATAAGAATAGTTATTGGAATTTCTTGATTTAATTGTTTAGCAAAAGCAGAAAAGTAATGGCTAAGAGTGGAAGTGTGAAAAACTATTTTGCAATTAGATGCAGATTGTTTTTCTGTAGTATTATATTGATAGAATGCATGGTTAATCGTTAATCCTGCATTGTCACATCTATTATCTTTTATTTTTGGGCTCATTTTTCGTTTATAATATCAACAGTTTTAATGCTTAATAAATAGTGTCACCATGCGGATTAAATTCATCCATGGACGGGCAGTTTAAAATCACCCACCTGATTGTTAATGTGGCTAAGAATTCTCCTTTTTGCAAGAGCGATCTTTCAGTCTGTAGCTTTCTCGCTTACCTGTGATGTTTATGATTTCTGTATAATGCAAGAACCTGTCAAGGTTAGCGGTGGCAGCGTCTAGCCCATGTTTGTCACTTTGGAGCATAACTTCTTGGTCATCAAGGGGCTTGATCATGATCAAGCAGCGCAAGTACTGGTTGAAAAAAACCGGAATTCAAGGATACTTTCAGATCAGCATCCGAGAGGTGGCTCTGGCCTAATCCCGTAACTTGTGAACGGCATCAACCACTTACAAACCGTGCAAAAAATATTTTACACAGAATTGCCCCGAGAAAAACCTCAAAAATGCGGCTCAAATGTTGGCATTTACATTCTCGTGCAAAATTCAGATATTAATTCTTAACAAATTCGGCAATTAAAAACCAACCCATGTGCTTTCTAATCCATCTATTTATCCGGTTAGGCAAGAATGGAATTACATGGGCGTTTAAATCTGACACCGCCATATCCACAACAATCAATTTTGCGTCATAAAGACACTTAACAAGCTCTCTTGATGTAAAATGTCTATGATAATAACCGTCTGTAAATAAGCGCTGCACTGTTTGAAGATTATACCCGTGAAAAAGCATTCCTTTGAAAATCAGATAATACAAGCCTAATACATAGTACCTTAAACTATTCTTATTATACACCATGACCATTCCCCTGCCACCTCTTTTCAGAATACGACCAATCTCTTTCAATCCGGCAAACGTATCTCTGGAGTGATGCAAGACCCCCCATGAAAAAACAAAATCATAAGAATCATCATCAAAAGCCATTTTCTCTGCATCCATACACAAAAATTCCACATTAAGAACTTGTGCTTTCGCATTTAATTTCGATATTTCAATGGCCTTTTCCGATAAATCAACAGAAGTCACAATCGCACCTTGTTTTGCAAAGATGCACGACGCAACGCCCGAACCACAGCCGACTTCTAATACTTTGCTTTTTTTAAACTGAGAAAAATCAAAACACTCTTCCAACCATGGATTATTCGACAAAAAGTCTTTTTCTATGCGGATAAAATCTGCTTCCGACTGAGGTACCCTGTCTTTTGAATCCCAATCGCTATATGTCATGGGCAAGGCATCCCACCACAACTTGTTTCGCTCCTGTGAATCAAGTGAAATCTTCTCTGCCTTATGTCTAATCTCCCTAAAAGATAACGCCTGTATTTTCATAAATCCGTCCTTACATGATAAAAACCTTATATTTTACTACGACATTAATATAATATCCTTACCCACAATTACTTATCACTATACGTTTTGCATAATGAATGCTCGTCTTTAGAAAGAAATGTTATAGCTATATAAAGCCCCCATAAACAAGACCAATGCGACCAACCTGTCTTGTAAGCATTTTGCCATTTGCGAACACCTTCCTTTTTTAAAAAACAAACCCAGTTATCTTTCTCGTTTAATTTATTTTCCATTTGCCTTAAAACTTCACCTTTTAACCATTTCTGCCATGGAAAAACAAATCCTTGTTTTCGCCTTTTAACCACATCTTGAGGAAGCGATTTCTTAACAGATTGCCTTAGCCACCACTTGGGATAACCATCTCCTTGATTCTTACAGTCAATAAGCCCCAATGCCTTCCTTATGACTTCCCTGTCAACCAATGGAACACGTATTTCCATGCTATGAGCCATTGATACCGCATCCATGTCACGCAGAAGTTGGTAACACATATAACGCGACAACTCCAGCCCCGCAACTGCCATAAGAGAAGACATTCCTTTTTGAGTTACCCATGAAGTTTCCTCCATATATCTATCAAAAGATTCCTCTGCCTTACACGCCAGATCCGGCCCCAATACATCCTCAAGAAAACGGCCTACAAAAAGCCCCCGATATGCCAAATAACCTATTCGAGGGTCACCAGGGTACTTCGTCAACAATTCCCCCACACGGGCCGCCGCACTGCCGCCATATAAACGAGATAAAACAACCGATCCCAACTTACGCCCCATATTCCCCCCGACAAAGCCAAGTGCCGCCTGCGTACGAGCGAATAAAGGTATCCATCCAAATGTAGGATAACCACAAAACAATTCATCCCCACCAAGGCCAGAAAGAGCCACTGTTAGCCCCGCTTCTCTTGCTGTCTTGGAAACAAAAAACGAATTAAACCCATCTATACTTGGCATGTCCAGACAAGATAAAAACAAAGAGACATCTTTTTCGAAGTCCTTCTGTGTTAATGGCACTTCTGTGTGTTTCGCTCCATAACTCTGAGCAACTCTACAAGCATAACTACTCTCATCTAAAGGTTCACCGGGAAGTGTTACCGTTATCGTTCGCAAATCTGCAGCCGACACCTCCGAGGCTACACCAGTTAATATGCCACTATCAATGCCACCGCTAAGAAAAACACCAATGGGTGCATCGCTGACAAGATGCCTGGAAACAGAATCGCAAATACATTCACGCAACCCTGCCACGTCACATCTATTAGATTCCTTTACATGCATGCACCAATCAGGTATCGGCCCTTCACCGCTTAATAGAATCTCATCACCGTTAATACGCGCTGTTTGCCCCGGCAGCAATGCACGCACATGATTTAAATATGTTCGCGGAGCCGGTATGTGCCCAAGCATCAGAAAATCAACAAACCCATCAATATTAGGTTCTAAATCAAAACCAAGAACATAGAACGTTTTTACTTCAGAAGAAAAAGCGAAAAATTGGCTGTTTTCATATATATATAAAGGCTTGATGCCTAACGGATCTCGCGTAAGAAATAAATTTCCTGATCCTTTTTCATACGCGGCAACTGCATACATCCCCCTAAGGTCATCCCATGCTGCCGAACCTTTCTCCTCAAACAAATGAAGAATCACCTCATTGTCGGAATCAGACAAAAACCGATGACGCCGCTCCTTTAACTGCTCCCTTATTTCCTTGTAATTGTAAATCTCTCCATTACAAACAGTTACAATCATACCATCTTCACTAATAAAGGGCTGCTTCCCGGCACTGGAAAGATCTATTATTGACAATCTCTTGTGGCCCAATAAAACACCATTATTTCTGTCGACAAAATTCCCACTATCATCCGGACCACGATGTTCCAAAGCCCCCATCATCGCCCTTAAACGCTTTTCCATTACGTCTAATGATGAAGTATTCCCTTTCTTAATGACTATTCCGCAAATTCCACACATTCTTCACCCACCATCCGTCTTCTTTTCAGGCAGCAGTTTTTTATACTCACCAGCCGTTTGACATGCGATATCACATGAAGAAAACATTTTTCTTACTATCGCCGGCCCCTTTTGCGCGCGTTTACACCAATTGTCATAATCATCAAAAACTGTTATTATGCTTTTCACCACAGAATCAACTTCAGGCTGACACACCAAACAAATATCCCTTACTGGATCCATAGTAGTTAAATCCACATTCTCACTAACAATCACTGGCACACTGTAAGACATGGCTTCAACAATAGTATGCCCGAAATTTTCAGATATCGATGCTGAAATAAATAACTTCGCATTCCTGTACAAAGCTTTCAACGCCGCTCCTTCCATCATTCCCGTAAACATAACCCTATTTTCGACACTATTGCTTTCCGCAAGTATGTTAAGGTCGCCAACAAGCCCCTCATCATCCGGCCCCACTACAACAAGTCGCAATTCCGGATATAAGTCCGAAATGACACCAAATGCCTTAATTAACACATCTATTTGTTTTTTCCACGTTATTCTACCTACAAAAAGAATGTAATCTCCTTTTATTATTTTTGCTATGTCATCAGAAAAATCATCTTCCTTCAATTCTGTTTCTGCAAATACAAACTGACTGGCATTAGGAACAATAAAAGCCCTCCGGCAAACAGACTTGATAATGGAAAACATTTCTTCTGCTTGTGTAGTATAGTGAATAGCAGCAGCATATTTAAAATTCTGACGATCAACAACATTTACATACAACCATTTAGCCAAAGGTCTATACCTATTAACCAGTCTTGCATCAGCACTGCCACGCGGAGAAATAACGTATGGAACACCAAATTTTCTTGCCACTTGCGCCGCATAATGTTGAGGAAAGCTCCATATCCCATTAATATGAACTATGTCAAATTCACTAATATGCAAAGGCAACCACTTCATCATGGCAGGACTGTAACCATAATAATGCCATCGAGGAGAATTAAAATACCAAACCCAAGAAGAATCTACCTTGACTGGCTTGCCTGTCTCAACATTTAAAACACGCACACCATCACAGTTTGTCGTACATACCGTACACTTATGCCCAATTTCTTCTAGTCCAGAACATAAATTACGAACCGACTGGACTGGGCCCCCATAAGCTGTTGCAGGATAATACGCTAATACTATTTGAAGTATATTCATTATTCAAATCCACAACCCGAAGAATCATACCATTGATACGTTTTATAAAAAACTAAATATCTTCCTCCATCACTAGCGCCACCATGAATAAAACAATCTTGTTTTCAGCCAGTTAAGATGATGTACCACCACCGATATAGGATGATTCCAAAACTCTTTCCGCGCATAATGGAGCTCTGCTCTGAACAGCGCTCCCGTACGCGAACCGTCAATTCGCTATCTCGCGCCTCTGCGCGTACACGCCAACGCTTCCACCGTCCGCCGTGCGTGTTCCGGACGCTTGTAAACAAACAATGCTATGGGCGCTAATTCCGGCATCCACTGCCTGCTTTCTAACAACAATTTCTACTTACTCGTTAATAATGCAATACATTGGAAAATATTCGGTTTGAAGGCCACACTGGATTCCGTCCGCCAAAACCAGACTGCAGTAGCTTTTTCATTCTGATAATGTGCCAAACGGTGCCCGTAACGTCAAGCCATGATGAAAGAACATACCCAAAATCTAACTTTGCTACTTCAGTCAGGGTTCTGTATATTAAATAACCATGAATATTGTGTCTTTATTGTCTTATACCAAGCAGATGGATGCATGGTTCTGGTTTCCTATAGGAACAGTTCTCCACATCCTTACATTCTGCCTTGTGACATTTCATTGCCTCGAAAACAGACGCGAAGCAGTATCGGCCGTTCTGTGGATATTCGTCGCTTGGTCTCTTCCGATAATAGGCCCCCTTCTCTTCCTTGCATTCGGAATCGACAGACTGCCGACAAAAGGATGGCGCAAACACAACTCCAATATGGCGTTTCTCTCAGAAAGAAGAGCACGCGAACAGGGAGCCATGCCGCTCGCCTACTGGCAGGCAGTGCACAAAACTCTTGTCGCTGAACCTGCTTCTCCTTTCGCAAAAGAACTGAACAAAGCCATGAACACTATTCTTTCCGAATACCCGCTTCTGGATGGCAACATCATAAAGCCTATGATTTCCGGCGATGAAGCTTTCCCTCAAATGCTTAAAGCCATTGACAACGCCGAAGACCATATTCATCTGCAAACATTCATTCTCGGCAACGACCCCATCGGCCGTGAATTTCTTGATCACCTCAAAAACAAAGCCGAATCAGGCGTGAAAGTTCGCTTCATGTATGACCGCTTCGGATCCACCTCCGCTTTTTTAGGCGGATTGATAAGAAATTACACTAACATACCCAACATGAACGTCGCCGGATGGACACAGGCCAACCCGATAAAAAGACAATTCCAGGTTAACCTCCGGAACCACAGAAAAGTTCTTATAATCGACGGGAAAAAAGCGTTTCTCGGCGGCGTCAACCTTGACAGTGAAAACGTAACCCGGGGCAATATTCCCCCGGTGCGCGACTATCACTTCGCCATGGAAGGCCCGATAGCCCAGGAATTACAGTATCTATTTCTTCGAGACTGGTATTTCATGACAGATGATGATCCCGAACATTTGCTGAGCAAAGATCATTTCCCTCACATTCCACCTGTCGGCAAAAGCATGATACGCGTTGTAGACAGCGGCCCAACCAGGGAAATGGAAGCCGTCGCGGAAGTGTTTTTCACTGCAATCGTTTCTGCCCGCAAACAGATTCTGGCCGTTACACCTTATCTGGTTCCAACACAGGATATAATCAGAGCATTCCGGTCCGCCGCTCAGCGCGGTGTCGATGTGCGAATTGTGGTTCCGCGTATAAACAACCATGTATACGCCGGCATGGCCGGGAGGGCGCTTTATGATGAATTGCTCTCAAGTGGCGTCAGAATCTTTGAACGGCAACCCCCATTCATCCATGCCAAGGCAATGATTATCGACGACACAATGGCGATTGTAGGCACTGCCAACCTTGACGTCCGCAGTTTGAGACTTAATTACGAAACCAATCTGACCGTGTATGACGATGTATTTATCAACGAACTGAAACGCATAGTGCTGGAAGATATAGCCTACAGCGCAGAACTTGACCTGACGACATGGCGCATGCGGCCCAAAAAACAGCGCCTGATGGAAAATTTCTGCAGTCTGCTTACCCCTATTCTTTAATTAACAAAAACTTTCGGGGCATCCTCACAAAACACTGGAAAAGCTCCAGAACTATGTAGTATTGTAAGTTTCAATTGGGTGTGTGGCGGAATTGGCAGACGCAAGGGACTTAAAATCCCTCGGTTCGTAAGGACTGTGTGGGTTCGATTCCCACCACGCCCACCATTTTACTACACCAAAAACATACATTTCCACCAATAAATACAGCCTGTTTCAGATATTACCGGTTTTAAGGCTTTGCGCTTTCCTGCCTTTACGTTCTTTTTCTTGAACCTCTATTTGGATGCGCGAAAAGGTAGCATAAAGGTAGCAGTCGGTACTCAGCAAGGCTGTTGGAGTGTCGGGCCGGATGATGTCAGATGCAGAGAAGATCAAGAAGGAATCTGCCGGCGGTGTCCTGATATTCTGTAAAAAACCACAACAAACATAACCATTCATGCTTCCCTTTTGACGTCCATTTCCTGTCTTTTGGCGTTAAAATCAGCACAAAACACGTTTTCAGGGTGAGTCATCCTTTGCATGTCATTTTGTTCAAAAGGCATATGTTTTGCATCTAAAGTCATGTTTTATGTACATATTTCATGTCGGTTTAATGTACTTTTACTGATATTTGCTGATATGCGGTAGGATTACTTATGCCACAGTAAAACGCACATGCGGCAACATGTTGCAAGGTCTCAAGAGGTGCAAAAACAAGGCTTTTAAGTCTTTAGAATCAATTAAATTGATGTCAGGCTTATGTTGTCTAGGGTGGATATTTTCAAGCGTTTTAAATCGCGTAAAGGCGTTGTTATGGTTATGTTACGATTGTGTTGCGATTGTGTTGTTCTTATGCGAGATGTTGTATGTTTTATGATATGTTGTTCGTGTAATACGTTGTGAAAAGCAGGGGGTGGGGATACCCATTCCCCGTGCCGGGTGGGTGTTTTGTGTATTATGGGTTGACCCGATTTGATGGACACGTAGGGGAAAGTGTAAAAAGGAAAAATAGATGATGAACTTTCTAAAATTGAGGTTGCCCCGTATTGACGGACATTGTGGACGAAGTATAAGATGTAAAAAAGAGAGGTTTAATATGAAGCGAAAGATATGGCTGAATGTTTTGATTATGGTTGTTGCATTGATTGGCATAGCATCAGGAGCGCAATTCGGCGATTTTAGTTATACTGTCATTGGTTCTACGATCACCATCACTGATTATACCGGAGCAGGAGGCGATGTCATTATCCCGTCTTCCATCAACGGCACAAACGTCACCAGCATCGGGTGGCATGCGTTCCTGTACTGCTCCAGCCTAACCAGCGTCACGATTCCTGACAGTGTCACCAGTATCGAGATGTCTGCGTTCGCTGACTGCGGCAGCCTAACCAGCGTCACGATCCCAGACAGTGTCACCAGCATCGGCACCGTGGCGTTCCAGTCCTGCACCAGCCTAACCAGCATCACGATCGGCACAAACGTCACCAGCATCGGGAATGGTGCGTTCCGGAACTGCACCAGCCTGACCAACATCTCCGTGCATGTGGACAATCCGAATTACCTGACAGCCAATGGCGTGTTATTCGACAAGACTCAGACCACGCTCATTCAATACCCGGGTGGCAAAGCCGGAAACTATACGATCCCCGACAGTGTCACCAGCATCGGGATGTCAGCGTTCGATAACTGCACCAGCCTAACCAGTATCACGATCGGAAGCGGTGTCCCCAGTATCGGTGACTATGCGTTCCAGTACTGCGGCAGCCTAACCAGCATCACGATCGGTACAAACGTCACCAGCATCGGGTGGTATGCGTTCATGCACTGCACCAGTCTGACCAACATCTCCGTGCATGTGGACAATCCGAATTACCTGACAGCCAATGGTGTGTTGTTCGACAAGACCCAGACCACACTCATTCTATGCCCGGGTGGCAAAGCCGGAAACTATACAATCCCCGACAGTGTCACCAGCATCGGGGGCTATGCGTTCCAGTACTGCGGCAGCCTAACCAGCGTCACGATCGGCAGCGGTGTCCCCAGTATCGGCACCGCGGCGTTCCAGTCCTGCACCAGCCTAACCAGCGTCACGATCGGCAGCGGTGTCACCAGTATCGGGGACAATGCGTTCTATTACTGCACCAGCCTGACCAATATAACGGTCGATGCCGGCAATACCGCCTATAGCAGTGCGGATGGTTTTTTGTTCAACAATAGCCAGACCACGCTCATCCAATGTCCAGCGGGCAAATCCGGAACCGTGACGATCCCCGACAGTGTCACCAGTATCGGGTGGTCTGCGTTCGCTGACTGCTCCAGCCTAACCAACATCACGATTCCTGACAGTGTCACCAGCATCGGTGACTATGCGTTCCAGTACTGCGGCAGCCTAACCAGCAACACGATCGGTAGCGGTGTCACCAGCATCGGGTGGCATGCGTTCCAGAGCTGCACCAGCCTAACCAACATCACAATCCCTGACAGTGTCACCAGCATCATGGGGTCTGCGTTCTATGGCTGCACCAGCCTGACCAGTATCACGATCGGTAGCGGTGTCACCAGCATCGGGAATGGTGCGTTCCGGAACTGCACCAGCCTAACCAACATCACAATCCCTGACAGTGTCACCAGCATCGGGGATAGTGCGTTCGCTGACTGCACCAGCCTAACCAGTATCTCCGTGCATGTGGACAATCCGAATTACCTGACAGCCAATGGCGTGTTATTCGACAAGACTCAGACCACGCTCATTCAATACCCGGGCGGCAAAGCCGGAAACTATACGATCCCCGACAGTGTCACCAGTATCGGGATGTCAGCGTTCGATAACTGCACCAGCCTAACCAGTATCACGATCGGAAGCGGTGTCCCCAGTATCGGGAACTTTGCGTTCTATCACTGCACCAGCCTGATCAGTGTCACAATCCCTGACAGTGTCACCAGCATCGGGTGGTATGCGTTCGATGACTGCTCCATACTGACCAGTATCACAATCGGCAGTGGTGTCACCAGTATCGGGGAGTCTTCGTTCAGTTCCTGCACCAACCTGACCAGTGTCTTTTTTAAAGGGAACGTTCCCGACGTCGTTGGTTCTGATGTGTTCCTTTACAGTGATAATGTGACCGTCTATTATCTGCGGGGTGCCACTGGATGGGGTTCAACGTTCTGCGGAAGACCAACTGCATTGACACCGGCACAGACGGCAAATGATTTTGACGGTGACGGCAGATCGGATATCGGCTGTTATGATGCGGCTGGCAATCTGGGTCACCCTCCGGGCTCATGGTACATGATGCAGAGTTCTGAAGGTTTCAAGACAGCGGCGTT
>JBFZFB010000070.1:0-36672 GCA_041306605.1 Lentisphaerota bacterium
GCAGACCGCCAGCAGGTTCTGTCCCTTTTTCACGAGGTGCGCATCGATCGTAAACGAAAAGGGAAGAAACGGATCGTGGTTCTCGCCGAGGAACTGCCCGTTGAGCCACACCTTTGTGCGGTAATTTGCGCCGTGGAACGTGAGAACCACGCGTTTGCCGCGCCAGCCGGCCCGGGTCGGGAACGTCGTACGATACCAGGCCTTGCCTTCGTAGAAGATCATGTTTTCATTCTGGGAATCAAAACAGCCGGGAACTTGCACCTTTGGCCAGCGCCGGTCATCAATTTTCGGCTGCATGAAGCAGAGTCGTTCGCCGTCGTTGCGCGGGTCCGGCTGAAGTCTCCACATTCCCGAAATATCAATTGTTGCGCGTGTCATATCTGTGCCCTTTCTCTATACTTTCATAATTTGAATCATGCCTGATACTTTATGCCTGTAACTATTGTAATGCTATAAAATAAAACCATGTTTTCAGTTTAAGAAACAGCGAAAGGTGCTGAAGAATAGAGAAAAACGGGGTTCTTCTCTACCGGCTTGGCATGCGCATGATCAGGTGTTTTCTTGCGGATCTAATTATTGGCAGGTTTTATTGTCAATGGCGGTGTTGAATAAGCGGGAAGCTAAAAGGCAATATTTTGATGAAATAAAAAGAAAAGCCTCAAATGTATTCGATGGTGTTAATACGTTCATTATCGGCAGTTATGTGGTAAAAAGTGCCATGCAATGACAAAAAGTGCTTGCAGAAAATACCTGATGTGGTATAAATATGACATGAAACGTGATTTAACACAGGGATTGTTAAGGTGGAAGAACCGGAAGCCACGCAAGCCCCTCATCCTCCGTGGAGCACGGCAGGTAGGTAAAACCTATGCGCTTAAGATGTTCGGAGAGTCAGCGTTTCCGCTTTACCATTATTTCAATTTTGAAGAAGACGAACGTTTGGGGCGGATATTTGAGAAGGATCTGCAACCGGAACGGATTCTTACTGAACTGCAATTTCATAGGGATTGCTCCATTGACAGGGAAAACGACCTGATCATCCTAGATGAAATTCAACGATGCCCGAGAGCGTTGACCAGTCTGAAGTATTTTGCAGAGGAGATGCCGGCGCTTGCCTTGTGCGCGGCAGGTTCGCTATTGGGCGTATGTCTCGGTGGAGAATCTTTTCCCGTGGGAAAAGTGACTTTTCTGGACTTGATGCCGATGAATTTTGAAGAATTTTTGAACGGCATAGGTAGTTCACGGCTGGCGGAACTTATTACCGGAACGGATTTTTCTGCACCTTTTCCTGAAACTGCGCATGACCAATTATGGGAATTGTGGAAACATTATCTTGTTGTCGGAGGTCTCCCGGAGGTGGTGAATGCTTATGCTGCCCGACAAGACAATGTGTATGAGGCCATGCAGGCGGTCAGGAAGACACAGAAGGATTTGCTGGAAGCATACATTGCCGACATAGCGAAACACAGCGGGAAAACCAATGCCCTTCATATCGAACGGTTATGGAAAAATGTTCCCGAGCAGTTGGCGCGCGCACAGGATGGTTCTGCTCCCAAGTTCAAATTCCGGGGCTCATTTCCCGGTGCGAGAGGATATGAACGATTGGCCGGTTCTTTGGATTGGCTTGAGAGCGCGAAGCTGATTATTCGCACTTCAATTGTCAGTTCGTCAGCCATACCGCTTTCCGGCTTGAGAACGGAGAATCGGTTTAAACTCTATTTCTTTGATACAGGCTTGCTGGGGGCGATGAGCGATATTTCTCCGACATCCATTCTGCAGTACGGATTTGGCAGTTATCAGGGATATGTGGCTGAAAACTTTGCGGCACAGGAGTTGCAGGCTGCCGGAGTCATGTCTCTTTACGCGTGGCAGGGCAGATCTTCGGAAGTCGAGTTTCTGATTGAGGGCGCCAAAGGGGTGGTTCCTGTAGAAGTTAAATCCGGCCGCGTGACCCAGTCGAAAAGTCTGGGTGTTTATGAACAAAAATATCATCCGGTTCATTCGTATGTATTGAGCGCGGGTAACATAAAGCGGCGGAATAAACGATGCTATGTGCCGATTTACACTGCCGGGCGGCTGGTTTACCTGCTCAGGTAAAATCTCTGCATAACCTGTCTCACCTCCGTATATCCACCAACCTGTGAAGCCGACCATTTCTATATGGATGAGGATTTTTTTACCACGGAGTTCGCGGATTTACAGGTCTTGAATGTCGATGCGGCAGGAGTCGGGGGCGGCGTTGGCTTGTTCCAGTTTTTCACGTGAAGATATTACGCACAGCGGCGAATGCTGTGCCGCGTGCTCCGCTATGATGGAAGATGCCGCTGAAAGAGAAGCTGGCGTGACAGACAAAACAGATTCGCGCAGTTTCGCCAGACGCGCGGGTGTGGTATCGGAAAGATAACGGTCCGTGGCTATGCTTGTCGCGGATGCCGGACGGATCGGTTGATCGAATGAACGAATCACTCCTATGACTGCCTGTTGAATGACCGGGCGGGAAAGTTTTAAACATGCCGCAGGATTGGACAGTATTCTGCCGAACAGTTTTATAGTGCGGTTGATGTTTGGATCTCTGTAAGTAGAAAGCGCGAAACTGCTGTTTATGCCGGAAAAACGGGCGGAACATCCGTAGGCTCCGCCTTTTTCACGGATTTCGTTCCACATCGGCCCGAATGTGAGCATGTGCGCCAGCACAAGCAGGGATGGCGCGTGAGGATCTTCCGGTGAAACAGCCGGAACAGCACATGCCGAAAAAGCCACATCGGCTGGCAGAGCAATTGCTTCCGGCACCTGTGCGGCGAACGGGGCAAGCGCTATGTTGTGTTCCGGAGGCGGATTGGACGGCAGGGCGGAAAGCAGGTGTTCTATCCATTTCTGAGCTACAGCAAACTGAGTATCTGATCCTAGAAAATTGAAATAAAACCGCTCGCGAGTGAGTATGTGAGTTCTGATTCGACCCATTTTGGCGATGATTTCGTCCACGGTATGATCGAGAGAGCCGGACAGCCGGTTAAGCAGGCGTACCTGTGAAATACCGCCTATGCGTTCGGCGATGGCTGAGTTTTGTGAAAGATGTCTGTGCGCGCGGGAAAGGGCATAGCTGGTGGCGCCCGGAACAAGACTGCTCTGAGCGTGTATGTAATCCTGCCGGATAACATCTTTGAGACGGTTGATATCGGTAAAGCCGGTGTCGATCAGGCGGAGCAGGAGAATATCAAGCATCTTTGGAAGCTTTGAATCAAGAGCCAGAGATGACATTGTTAAGAACGGCTTGACGCGGTAGGGATTGGTGAAGGAACCTTTTGTCCAGGCTGAGCATGAGACTCCGCCGGTTGACGCGGCTTCGCGTTCGATCAATGACGCGTAATCATAAGGACCGGCGCCCATTTTTGTGGAACATGCCGAATAGATGGAGAGAAAATCCATCAGTTCGTCGGGAAGGCCTCTCAAGTCAACAGAGATATTCAGGTAGTTGATACCGTTGCCGTGGAGCATGGCGCGTAGAACCGGGCGGCCGTGGATTGTAGATTCTTCGACGGGCAGTGGAACCGGTTGTTTGGAGATATCGGATAGAGCCAGTTTGGGAAGCGTGGAAAGTGCTTTGGCGGAATTGGGCGTGTTCTGCATTTTGACGAGTTTCGCCGTTTCGCGTGCGACGGCAGTCAACTGTGCTGGTGACATTTTGGCTTTCAGTTCGGCCATTTTAGCCTCGAAGAGATTTTCCTTTTCGCGAGTGAGGGATGGGTCGGGAATGAAAGTCTGGAGACAGCGGTGGGTGTTGTTAATTATGAAGCGTTTCAGATAACTTTCAAAGAAGCCTTTTTTCTTTTTATAAGCGTTGCGGACGAGATCGAGGCATCCGGCGATATTCAATTGGGCCAGTGGATCTTTGTCGTTATATAGCCACACCTGTGTTACGCGAGACAGGAGATGGAGCGGATAAGAGTTGCCTACCATTTTCGCGGCCAGTTCCAGGCAGTGGAAAGAAGCTTCGATTTTATCCTTATCGATGCCTTTTCGTGCGATATCGCAGCATGTGTCGAAAATAAGTTTCTCAATGGTTTTGGTATGTTCCGGTTCGGTGCCTTTCAGGCCGACGGTGAAGAAGGTATCGCGCTGATCGGTGACGTAGCCGGAATCAGAAAGTTCGTGGCCCAGTTTGGAATCAATCAGGGCTTTCCGCAGGGGGCTGGCGGCGTTATTGAGCAGGTAATGGCCGAGAATGCCCATGGCAAGCGAATCGAGAATATTGGTTATGGGGTTGGCAAGGAATGTAAGAGAGACCGCGGTTTTGGCTTTTGTGTCTTCATTCGAGCCGACTGGATAATGTATGGTTTCTTCGCGCGGCTGGCGCCATTTCGGCTGGCCGGCTATGGAGGAATCTATTTTTATGGCTTTGAATTTGGAAAGGTATTTTTTATCAAGAAACGCAAGGTGTTCCTTTGTCGGGATGTTGCCGTAAATGAAAATGAAAGCGTTTGACGGGTGGTAATAGCGGGTATGAAAGTTTTTAAACTGCTCGTACGTGAGAGACGGAATGCTGTCTGGGTCCCCGCCGGAGTTATAACCATAAGCGTTGTCGGGGAAGATTTTGTGTATGTTATTTTCGATGATTCCGTCAAGATCCGAGAGGGCGCCTTTCATTTCATTGTAAACCACGCCTCTGATGGTGAGTTTTGAATTTATGTCGCCGGGTTCGGTGAATTCGAGATGGTGGCCTTCCTGTCTGAAATGGAGTTCGGTGATGAGCGGATAGAACACGGCATCGCAATAGACGCCGGTGAGATTGAAGAAGTCTTTTTTATTCATGCTTGAGCAGGGGTAGACAGTGCGGTCGGGGTAAGTCATGGCATTGAGGAATGTTGCCAAGCTGGTGCGCAGAAGTTCGACAAAAGGATCTTTGACGGGATATTTCTTCGAGCCGCAGAGGACGGTATGTTCGAGGATGTGCGGAAGGCCGGTATTGTCCTGCGGCGGTGTTCGGAAAGCGGCGCAGAAAAGATTTTCTTTGTCATTGGCATGCAGGTGAAGCAGGCGTGCTCCGCTTTTTATGTGTTTCAGGCGGTAAGCTACGCATGGTATTTCCTTGATTATGTTGACTTTTTCGACGACAAAGCCGCTGGCGCGACTGCCTTTGGAAAGAAAAATCCGTGGAATATTGTTTTTCATATGTTAATATTTTCCTCCTGACAAGATGCAGACGGGAAGCTAGCGGAAATGCAGGACAAGAGCAATGATAATGATTACCTGCCGAATGAAATGTGATGCGGGTAATTTAACGTGTAAGCATTAAGCCATTTGCAGGCATTAGAAGGAGAGTTTGACCCTCGTATACTCGCGAAACGGCACCAGCTTCCCATGCCGCCCTCTACCGCAACTCGTCGTGATCGCTCTTTCTCTATACCCAGCCCAAAATCGGCTAAACTGTTACATTCAGGTTAGCGGGAGTGTTTGAAAACTATATCGCCGAGTTTTACGTTTAGCGCTTGAGCAACCATGTCGCATTTGGTTTTCAGCAGAAAGTATATGTTTTCGGTCCGTGTGTTACAGCATTCGAAGTTGCCGTGACCTTTGCTTACAATAATATCCGCTGTCTCAAACGCGCGCACGAATTCACTGGAAACCCTGTTCCAGTTTATGCCGATGTCGTTTGAGCCGGTTTCGATAACCCGCGTGAGTTTTGTCATGCCCGCGATTTCCGCGTCATGCATGGTAGCGTCGTTAATGACGGGGCCTGATTTTACTGAGAACAAGATATTTATTCCGGCGTCAAGGATTTGGCGGACCAGTAAAGTATCGAGTACTATTTCGCCGGCGTTATCGCCGAGGTAGAGCAGTGTTCTGCCGGGACGGAGTTCCGCGCGGAAATCTTCCAAAGCATTTATGGCGAATTTTTGGTTCATGATAAGAGCGATATCTTTGTGGATATCGAACTTATGGCCGATGCCGAGGTCTATGATGTTGCCGGCAACGGCAGCGTGGACGGCGGCATTGAGCGGGTCATCTGCGTTTTGGACGAGATTGGAGATTTCGGGCATAATTGAGAGAGCGAGCTGATTGGTTTCGGCCTTATTTTGAGCGTAGGGATCTTTTATGCCGGTGATCCGGGAGATTATTTCATAGGCAGGCTGGGAAAGGGCGGCGGGTGTCTGGTTCAGAGAAGAGGCATCTTTTACGGTTTTGGCCAGTTCGGACAGCACCTGCATTTGGATTTCAGGGTCATTTGTAATTGTTTTAATTGTATTTAGCGCCTGCTTGAACATACAGACTATACAATCGGGTTTTGCTTTCATGGCCATCAGTTATTCAAAAAAGGGCTTATGAGTCAAGGGTGTGTTGTTTCCGGGGCGCGGATTGGCATAAGTTTCTCTATAATCTGTCTGCGGCGCAGCATGCCATCTGATAGAAAGCCCTGTTCTGATCCAATGGCTGAAATGTAGAGATATTTGGACTTATTGGTTGACTCGAAGTCCTTGCTTATCCACTATTATTCGGGATTGTGATGCAAAAATGACTGAAAGTATCATGTCTAAAGAAAGAGTTGCGATCTACGGTGAGGTAAATGATGAATAAGGAGCATGCGCTTGCGGTATTTGAGGGTTTCAGGATTCGCAGGTTTTTTGATGAGAAGAACGAACTATGGTATTTCTCCGTGGTTGACGTAGTGGCGGCGTTGACGGACAGCACGAATCCGGCTGTTTACTGGAGAGTGCTGAAAAAACGGCTGAAAGACGAGGGGGCAGGCGAAACCGTTACAAAATGTAACGGTTTGAAAATGCCGTCAACTGACGGAAAAATGAGGGTGACAGATATGGCCGATGCGGAGATACTGCTTCGCCTGATCCAATCTATACCGTCCCCCAAAGCCGAACCTTTCAAGCAGTGGCTTGCCAAGGTTGGCTATGAGCGGATACAGGATATGAGCGATCCGGCGCGATCCTTGGACCGTGCGCGGGAATTCTGGAAGAAGCATGGTCGCAGTGAGAAATGGATCCAGCAGAGAATGATGGGACAGGAAACCAGAAACAAGCTCACCGATTATTGGAAAGATCATGAAATAAAAGGCGAGGATGAATACGCCATTCTGACCGATATTATCCACCGGGAATGGAGCGGTGTTTCGGTTAAGAAACACAAGCAGATCAAAGGACTCAAGACTCAGAATCTGCGCGACCACATGAGTGAGGCGGAGTTGATATTTACCGCACTGGCTGAACTATCCACTCGAAACATTGCGGAAAGTGTTGAATCAACCGGCATGGTAGAGAATGCCGAAGCCGGAAAAGAGGGTGGCAAAATTGCAAAGAAGGCTCGCCGTGAACTGGAACAGAAGACAGGAAAGAGTGTGGTTACGGACGAGAATTTCCTGCCGCCGGATACGGTGAAGAAAAAGTTAAAAGGGAAGGATGATGAGTAAAGAGACCGTCAAAAAGAACGGCAAAATCCGCTATGCCGGGAAAATATACACCTCTCCATCTTTAATCCTGTTCTGATTACCCGGTTTCCCTCTCTCTATTGGGGTGTAAAGCGGGGTAAAGAATTGTTTTGCCTTTCCGCGCGGCCGGTTTTAATATGCAACGTTGTTACTTTGCAAAGAAGGATATTAAGGAAAGAACACATGAAACAAGCCAACAAACATAAGAAAACCGGGCGAAGCAAGGCCTTCCTGCGGGGCAGGTCTTTTTTGACACTGGATGATATTTCAGACTCCGAGTTTATGGCACTGCTTAATCTTGCGGATGAGTTGAAAAAGAAAAAAGCGGCCGGCAGGAAGAAGGCATTGCTTTGCGGCAGGAATATAGCGCTTGTTTTTGAAAAGATGTCAACGCGAACAAGATGTGCCGCGGCTGTGGCTATGGCAGATGAAGGCGGTCATGCTGAATATTTATCCGCGACAGAGATCCATCTTGGGAAAAAAGAATCTGTGGCAGATACCGCCCGTGTGCTGGGCCGCATGTTTGACGGAATCCTGTTCAGGGGCTATGAGCAGGAAACAGTACGGATTCTGGCTGAGTATTCCGGAGTGCCGGTATGGAACGGATTGACTGATGAATCGCACCCGACGCAGGTTCTGGCTGATCTGATGACTGTGCGGGAAAAGTTCGGCGCTCTGGCCGGTTTGAAATTTGTTTACGTTGGTGACGGCAGGAACAATGTGGCGAGATCGCTCATGCAGGGATGCGCTAAGACGGGCATGAAATTTGTGAATTGCACACCGAAAGAACTTTACCCGCCGGAAGGAGATATCAAAGCGGCCCGGAAAAAAGCGTTGTCTAACGGCGGCAGTGTTGAAGTGATGAGCAATCCCTCGGAAGCTGTTAAAGGCGCTAATGTTGTCTGTACGGATGTCTGGGTATCAATGGGCGAAGAGGCTGAGCGGGCGAAGAGGATGAAGCTGTTGAAACCTTATCAGATCAACATGAATTTAATTAAGAAGACCGGCAATCTTGAAAAGGGCAGAGTAATATTTCTTCACTGTCTGCCGGCATTTCATGACAACAAGACAGAATTCAGCAGAAATACAGGTGCGCTGGAAGTTACGGATGATGTTTTTAACGCGCCGTTTTCAAAAGTTTTTGATGAAGCGGAAAACAGGGTGCATACGATTAAAGCGTTGCTGGTGGCGACGCTGGCGTAGATTTATAACGGCCATTGGAGATTTGTGATGCGGCTAAACGAGCTTTCTTGGGTAGAATTTGAACGGCTGGATATTGATCAGAGAGCCGCGTGTTTTGCAGAAAATGGCAAACCTGTTCATTTGCTAGTGGCTCAGCAGTTTGACCGTAGTTACCTTGACATGCTTGGGCACCTTGCAACGCGAATACGATTTCTCGCCAAGAGTAAAGAAGGCGCTCTTTTTCTGATGAGCCTTTTACAGCACAAGCATGCGATGCTTTACTTTTCTCAGCCGAGCACGCGAACGTTTCTTTCCTTTCTTTCAGCATGTCAGATTCTAGGGATGAATGTAGGCAACGTGCGTGACACGGCGACATCCAGTGAATTCAAGGGGGAATCGCAGGAAGATTCCGTTCGGACATTCAGTTCCTATTTTGACATCGTCATAATGCGCACCAAAGAACAGGGATTGGCGACGAGGATGGCGTGGGTGTTGTCTAATTCGGAGCGGCCCATTCCGATAATCAACGCTGGATCGGGCAGTGACCAGCATCCGACACAGGCCCTGCTGGATATATACACACTTCAGCGCAGTTTTGAAAAGAGGGGAGGAATAGACGGCAAGCGCGTTATTTTTGTGGGCGATCTTGCCCGCGGAAGAACGGTCAGGTCTCTCTCAATTCTGCTGGCTAAATATAACAATGTTGAGCAGTGTTTTGTGGCGCCGGATAGTTTTCAGATAGGCGATGATGTTCGGGGATTGTTGTCCGCGCGTGGTGTAAAGTATGAATTAAGCAATGATTTGAAAAAACAGATTCCGGTAGCAGATGCCATTTATATGACGCGCGTGCAGGATGAATGGGATAAAGTTAAAGGAGAGAGCGCAAAAGTTGACACATCAAAATACCGCATTGGGCCGGAGCAGATGGCTCTTCTCAAAAAAGATGCAGTTATAATGCATCCTTTGCCGAGGCGAAATGAAATCTCACCTGAAATTGATCATGATCCACGCGCGGTATACTGGCGTCAAATGAGGAACGGCATGTGGATCAGGGCCGCTCTTATAGCTCATATGTTTGATTGTGATCAGAGTATTCATGACTATGCTGACAATAACTGTTAAATTCACAATGCGTTTGATACAGCGCGTTTTTATTTGTTCGTGTTTATGCCTCGCGTCATGTTCGACTATACATAAGCAGGAATTAAACGCGGGCTTTCTGGCAAGCAGGGATACGGATGTTGCCGGCAGTGCGCGATTTCGCGCGCTCGGACCGCTGGCTGAATATCAGCAAGGCGATAACGGCATAACATTCACCGCGGCGCGCCCGTTCTACAGCGTTGTAAACGATCCCGCCAGTCAGCGTTTGCTGAAGGAATACCTGTGGCCAGTGGGAATGATAAAAGAAAACAGGGGTGAAACATACTCGCGTTTTCTTGTGTTCTTCAGCCATGATTTCAACAATACAAATTCCTGCTCGCGGAAACGGTTTATAGGTTTTCCTTTCTTCTATGCCGGCCGCGACATCAACAGTAATAAGTATTTCGCTGTTTTCCCGATAGGAGGCAGTATCCATGAGTTCCTGGGCAGAGATGAGATTGATTTTGTTCTGTTTCCGCTTTATGCCAGCAGTTCGGTCAAAGATGTTAAAACTCATGATATATTATGGCCGATTGTATCATGGACAAAAGGCGGCGACGTATCGCGGTTCCGGATATTTCCATTTTACGGGCAATCGAAAAACAAGGAAAGATGGACCAAGCGGTTCGTACTTTGGCCGCTGTGGACATCAGTGCGTTATGAATATCCGGACCAGAAAGGAAGCGGATTTATCCTGTTCCCGCTTTACGGCCAGACAAAAGTTAAAGGAAAGAAATCGTGGACTTTTCTGCCGCCGCTTTTCAAGATGGCGCGCGGCGGAAAGAACAACATGGAATTGCATTTTCCGTGGCCCATCGTTCAATACAGGTCTATTGGGTTGGACAAGAAGTTTTACATCTGGCCGTTATGGGGCAAAAAAACAGTCGGCCCGCTCAGGTCGTCATTTGTGTTATGGCCTATTATCGGTTTAGAAAAAACGCAGAACAAAGATACCGTTTCGAGCAAGTTCAGATTGCTGCCGTTGTTTTATCATGAAAAAGTTCTGGTGAAAAACAAACAGGCTGAGGCGGGCGTGGAAGGAAATACACCGGCGGGCGCGGAAAAAGAAAAAGTCCGCGAACGCTATTTCAAATTTTGGCCGCTCTTTTCTTACAACCGTGTGGAAGAAGATGTTAGTTTTCAGACTCTCGCATTATGGCCGTTGAAGCGCACGCAGTCCATTGAGCGTAATTGGGCGCCCATCTGGAGTTTGTATTCACACAAAAGAGCGGGGAACAATGTCGAAGACGAGGTGTTATGGGGGTTATTCCGCCGGTATTCGGATGGAGCCGGAGATGGGCGGGTTTCTTTGTTTCCGCTGTTTTCATCGGAGCGTTCTGCGAAAGAAAACGGACAAAGGGAGTGGAATTTTCTGCTTGGACTGGCAGGTTATAAGCGTGAAGGTTTGCAAAAAACCTACAAACTGTTATATGTTATCAAATGGCACACCGGCAATAATGACGGTGGCGGGGATTTTAAAAAATGATAACAAGGGAACCGGAATATTTTCCGCCTTCGGCGGGTTTTTTTGGAAGAGTCGGCAGACACATAGTGTTCTTCTGCCGTGATGTCGGGCAGGCAACCATTCTGCTCATGCAAACTGTTTTGAGTCTGCGAAATATTTTTTCACCGCGCTCCAGGCGTGAATCAATCGTGCAGATGTATGTGTACGGCATTAAGAGTCTAGGGGTGATAACCATTGTTGCTGTTTTTACCGGTATGATTCTGGCGTTAAACACGGGAATAGCTCTGCGTGATTACAATAAAGAAGCGCATGTCGGCGTGGCGGTACTTGTTTCCATGTTGAGAGAAATGGGTCCGTTTATGACGGGGCTGATACTGGCGGCATGTGTCGGATCGGCTATGGCGGCTCAGCTGGGGACAATGGTTGTTTCTGAGGAAATAGCGGCTTTGGAAATAATGTCCATTGACCCTGTGCGGTTCCTTGTAATGCCGCGCTTGGTGGCAATGAGCGTGATGACACCTCTTCTTTCGTTCTATACCTGTATGATGGGTGTTGTGGGCGGTGGTGTGGTTGCTTACAGCCTGCTGGGTGTTTCATGGGATATTTACATAGACAACGCTCTGGAATTCGGCAAAGCAAAAGATTTGTACATAGGTCTTCTTAAGGCGTTGATTTTCGGGATAATCATAACAGTAGTATCGTGTCATGAAGGATTTTCTGCGACTCAGGGTGCGGTTGGTGTCGGTTCCGCCACTAGAAGAGCTGTTATTGTGTCGTTCCTTATGATTCTTGTAGCAGGACTCCTGATTACGGGATTGTTTTATTATTGAGATAGCCATGATAAAGTTTGAAAAAGTAAGAAAAGTGTTTGGAAACAGAATCATCCTTGATGATGTGAGTTTTGAGATAGAGAAGGGTGAAATCTTTGTGATTGTCGGGCCTTCCGGTGTCGGCAAGAGCGTTACATTGAAACATATGGTTCGTCTTATGACACCGGATGACGGTGATGTCATAGTGGATGGAGCGGCGATCAGCAGTGCTACCGGCCATGATCTGGAAAAAATGCGCGAAAAATTCGGATATTTGTTTCAAGGCGGCGCACTGCTTGCCTGGCTGACGCTTGCTGAAAACGTGGCTTTGCCCTTGCGCGAAAAAACAGCCATGAGCGAAGACGAAATAATGCAGAAAGTTTACCACATGCTTGAACTTGTGGGGCTGAAAGACGACGCGTACAAGCGACCGTCTGAAATTTCAGGCGGCATGCAGAAACGCGCCGGACTGGCTCGCGCGATTGTGCGGAACCCGGAAATTATTTTATATGACGAACCGACTTCCGGGCTGGATCCGGTGACGGCACGAACCATAGACGCGCTGATACACAGGCTGAACAAGGAGCTTGGCACCACCAGTGTTGTGGTGACGCATGATCTGCACAGCGCTCTGTCAATAGGTTCAAGAATAGCAATGCTTCAAAACGGCAGTCTGGTTCATATATCACCGCCTGATGAATTTATAGTGTCAACCAACACATACGTGCAGGATTTTCTGGGTGCTCAATTTATAACGAAACAAGGTTCATGGGAAAGGAAACCGCGATGAAAAAAGACTGGATGGCCAGAGAGCTTACGATGGAAGTTATTGTAGGTGTTTTTATGGTCATGATACTTCTGGGGCTTGCTTATTTTACATTCATACTTTCCGGTGAAATGTGGGGAAAGAAACGGTATGAAATGGAAGTTGTGTTTAAAGACGTCATGGGATTAAGGGAAAAAGACAGCGTGGTTGTGCGCGGCATGCCGGCAGGCCGTGTGCAGAAACTGTCTCTGCAGGACGACGGTGTGCACGTTTTGCTCTGGATGGAAAAACCGATGCGCATGAAAGCAGATTACAAAATCACGGTTGTGGCAACATCCATTCTCGGTGGGCGCTACCTTCAAATATATGAAGGATCTGAAAATCTGTCCGATCTGGAGGGGATTGTCCGGTTTATGGGCGAAGAGCCGTATGATTTGATGGCTGATGCCGCAGAACTTATTAACGCGGCCAAGAAAGGTTTTGCCGAAGAAGACGGCATTATTGCCAATCTAAAAGAGGCCACTATTCAAATAAAAGAAACAACAAAACGTTTGAATTCCGGCGAAGGGGTTCTTGGTAAATTGCTTTCCAAGGATGAAACGCTTTATAACGATCTTGTTTCTTCGGCTGGATCTTTGAAGGAAATAACCGGCAAAATAGAGCGTGGCGAAGGACTGCTTGGCAAGCTGGTGAAAGACGAAGCGTTGTATAATGATATAAAGGCTGTGGTAGAAGAGGCGAGGGCTTCGCTTGACGATATGCGCGAAACAGCGCCCGTGACTTCTTTCACGAGTATTTTCTTCGGAGCGTTTTAGTTCTGAGTTTATGACCGGTAATTGGGCGCTTCCTTCATTATTTTGACATCATGAGGATGCGCCTCCTGCATGCCTGCGAAAGTTACCCGGACGAAGCGGCCTTTATTTTGGAGTTCCTGTAAAGTTTTGCACCCGCAATATCCCAGTGAAGATCTTACTCCGCCGCAATATTGGGTCAGGACTTTTTTGACTGTTCCCGCGTAGGGAACAATTCCCTCTATTCCCTGCGGCACCAGTTCATCATCGTCGTTTACATTATCCTGATTGTACCGTTCACGGCTGCCGGGGTTATTGCGCATAGCGGCCAGACTGCCCATGCCGCGGTAAACAACATATTGACGGCCCTGATGTATGATTTTCTCGCCGGGGCTTTCTTCGGTACCTGCCAGGATCGAGCCAAGCATTACGGTATCCGCGCCTGCGGCGATGGCTTTGGGCACATCACCGGAGTGACGTATGCCGCCGTCTGCTATGACAGGAATGGATCCTTCAAGCGCCTGCGCGCAGTCATAAATAGCGGTAATCTGCGGAACGCCGACTCCGCATACGACGCGGGTGGTGCAGATCGAGCCGGGGCCAATGCCGACTTTTACGGCATGCGCGCCGGCATCTCTAAGCGCCAGTGCGCCTTCGGCAGTGCCAATATTTCCGGCAACAATATCTATATCCGGATAGTGTTTTTTAAGCCATATAATCGTGTCTATTATACCTTTTGAGTGACCATGCGCGCTGTCTATCACAAGGACATCAATATCTTCAGCCGCCAGTTGCTCCGCGCGTTCATAATCATTAGCGCCTATGGCCGCGCCTACGCGAAGTCTGTATTTTGTATCACGGTTATATAAAGGATGAACATTTTCAACAAGAGTGCGGACATCGGTAAAACTGTAAAGGCCCACCAGCTTTCGGTTCTCTACAAGAGGCAGTTTGCCTATCTTGTTGCGCATCATGATCTCATACGCTTCCTGCAGACTGGTCTCCGGTGGCGCCGTAATCACGTCAGTGGTCATTACATTATTCACGAAAGAATTCTTGTCCCGTGAAAATTTAATATCCATTGACGTGAGAATGCCGACAATATTGTCTTCCTTGTCCAGAATTGGAAATCCGTTGAACGAATAACCTTTTGCTTCCTTTTGTTCCAATACATTCTGGATGGTGTCGGACGACCGGAAGACGATTGGATCACGGATAAGGCCGTGAAGATGATGCTTAACTTCAGCGACTTGCGCTTTTTGTTCATGAGCAGGAAGATTTTTGTGTATGATGCCAATACCGCCAAGCAAAGCCATGGAAATGGCCATTTCTGATTCCGTTACGGTGTCCATGGCGGCGCTTACAAACGGTATATTGACATTGATTCTAGTTGTAAGCCGGCTTGCAATGCTGGCGTCAGCCGGCAGAAAATCCGCGTACTGCGTGACTAAAGAAACATCATCAAACGTTAGCCCTTCGTGTGCGAAGCACTCCATAAAAGAGGAAAGATTTTTGTTCTTAACCATGATTTACTCCTGAATAGGTCATCAAGCGACCTTTGCCAAATGGTTTTTAGTATAATTGAACGCGTAAGGCAAGAAAAAAATATGCTCATTTTTTCTAATCTATTTTTAACCCTGATATTGCGTTAGTCCTCGTGCAGTATCTTTCGGCAGGGTCGGTGTTCCGGGCGCAAGCTTCACTTGGTGCGTGCTGATCGCTTGCGCGGGCATTTGATGGTTATGCCATTGCCTTCGTACGCAACCACGGCATCAGCACGCCGTGTCTCTTCCAGTCCTGCGCCATGCCCTTCTTCAACCCGGACGACATTGATTGTGCGTTTCCGCGTCAGCCCGGGGAACGAACCCTGCCGGCCGGCAATGGTCAGCGTGTTATTGCGATGGTTCCAGCGGAATTTCGTTAATGCAAATTCGCCCTTTTCATATTTATAGGAATCACCGGCATCTTCATAGAGCGTGAAAGTACCGTCTGCCCCGGGGTAGACGCGCAGTTCGACCGGCGCATCTTCCTTTTCCTGAGCGAACTGAATCTTGGGTCCCATCGGGATGATAGAGCCGGCGCGAACGTAGAGCGGCATCGTGTCGAGCGTTGCTTTGCTTTCGATGGTCCGGCCGCCCTTGTATTTTTTTCCGGTCCAGAAGTCGTACCAATCTGTGCCGCGCGGCAGATACACCGGCCGCGTTTTCTTTCTTCCTTTGAGCGGGGTAGAATCCGGTCCGAAATACATCGGCACGGTAACGGGGTTGACCAGAAAGGCCGGCCCGAACATGTACTGGTCCTTGCGGTTGTGCGCGGCAGGATCAGCTCTGAAATCAAAAGCCAGTGTCCGCATGATCGTGTAGTGTTCGTGATGCACCCGGCCCGCGAGGGAGTAGATGTAGGGCATCAGGCGATAGCGCAGGAAATCGAATTTCAGAAGGGTATCATACGTGACGGAACCGGGTTTGCCGAAACGCCACACTTCGCGCGGGGTATCGGTTCCATGCGAACGGAACATCGGAAGGAAAGCGCCGAATTGGAACCAGCGTACATACAATTCGCGGTACCCATCATCTTCGCAGCCTTTTGGGAAACAGCCTTGCCAGAACCACTGCGTGCCCGGCTTGACGAAGAACGCGCCGATATCAAGTGTCCAATAGGGGAATCCGCTGGCGCAGAAATTCAGGCCGCCGGCGATCTCACGCTGGAGTGTTTCCCAGCGGGCTGTGATATCGCCGGACCACACGATGGTGCCGTAGCGCTGTTGTCCGGCATAGCCGGATCGCGTCAGGTTTACAACCCGCTTCCTGTCGGTAGCGGCACGTTGTCCTTCATAGATGCCTTTGGAATGGAACAGTGAATAGGCGTTGATATACTGGGGGTCGATAAAGGCTTTTGATGCCCCGGTGTTTATTAAAAGCCTTTGAACAGGCTCCGGTTTGTAGTCGCCGCACCAATCTGCTTCAAACGGCTCGGTGCAATCGCACCACCAGGCGTCGATCCCCTTCGAGAAGAGGCCTTCATGGGCCTGCCGCCAGTACAGTTCGCGGGCTTCCTTCTTAAATGCGTCGTATGTTTGCTGGTTTTCCAGCAGAAGACGGCGCTCTTTCATTTCTGTGCGTTGCGGACTCTTTTCTCCGAAAATAGGCCAGATGGAAATCATCATGCGCACGTTCATGTCGTGAAGAGTTTTTGTAAGAGTTTCCGGAGAGGGGAATCGCTCGGGATCAAAAGTCTTTTGACCCCACTGGCCTTCCGGCCAGCTCTGCCAGTCCTGCACGATCACGTCCAGCGGAATGCCGCGCTTCCTGTATTCCGATGCAACTTCGATCAGTTCAGCCTGTGTCTTGTACCGTTCCTTCGACTGGACAAAGCCGAAAGCCCACTTTGGCAGCATGGAGGCGCTTCCCGTCAACTGCCGGTAGCCTGCCACGATGGAATCAAGTTCCGGTCCGTAAATAAAGTAGTAGTCCAGTTCGTCCACAACGTCGGCCCACAAGTATGAACCGAATTGATCGTCATGAAATGTCATCAGGCAATACGCGTCAATGAGGATGCCGTAACCGCGCGTGGAGACCAGCATGGGTATTACGACTTTCATGTTCTGCTGGTAAAGATATTGCTCATGACCCCGGTAATTCAGAATTCCTTCTTCATGCTGACCCAGACCGTACAATGCTTCGGCATCCGACCAGACAAAATCAAGGCGCGCCTGCCATGCCTTTCGGTCCACATAGCTTTCTGTTTCTTTGATTATAGTGCGGATGCCGTCCACCCCCTGTTCGGATTGAACAACGGCTTCCTCGTGCCTCACTTTCTTTACTTCCACCTGGCTCAGTGTCTTTCCTCCGCCGTCCGGTTCCTTTGTCAGCAGTCTGCCTCCGGCGTCCATCCAGGTGAATGCACCGGTTTCGCGATTGATGGAAAGGCATATTTTTCCGGTTTCGAGAACGATTGTCTGTCCGGCTTCTTTCACATGCCACGAGGCGGGGGTCAGATCACGTTTGACTATCATTTCGCTTTCGCGACTGCAGAAATCATTCTCGCGGGTATAGGTGACGCGCAGTACGGTATCACTGCATACCTGCACCCTTAATTTGCCCAACGAGGTGTTCAACAGCAGGGCGCTGGATTCCCGATGATGTGATTCTATCTTCATACGCTCCTTTACTAATTAAAGTTCAAATCCGGATATTGCGCGAGTCATCACGCAATATAATATAAAGAGTAATTGTCTTACCTTTTGCCTGCCAGATTCAAGCACTTTATTAAAGCTTAATACAATTGAACGCGTAAGGCAAAAAAGTGGAGATAGCTTGTTTTTTTGGTCCATAATGCTGGAATTTCAAATGTAGTGTTATGGTTGCCGGGAGGATTCATATGTTCCATACTTGACTCACAAGTCACGGTTTTGCATCATCATAGAATATGAATGAGAATTTATCTTTAAGCACGCAGTTGATGGAGCAGGTTAAACTGCTTAGTGTGATTGATATTATAGCATTGACGATCATCGGGCTGGGGACGATACGCGGTCTTATAAGAGGGTTGAGCGGTGAACTGGCTGGATTGATCAGTATAGTGACGTCGCTGTGTTTGGGATTGTACTTCTATCTGCCGTTTGGCGCATGGTTCAGTGAGCACACAAGGCTCACAAAATGGCCGGCGCACGCAGTGGCGTTCGCGGCGATAGTTGTATCGGCGTTTATTGTCATGGTGATATTGCGTTTGATTTTAAGGCAGCTTATAAAAGTTGTTGTGAACCCGAAAGCGGAAAGGCTGGGCGGTCTTATCGCGGGGTTTCTGTCGGCCAGTATTCTTGTTATTACATTTTTCATGACAGTCAACATGTTCAGGGACAGTAATTCCGACATAATTTTTGGTGAAAGATCGTATATTGGCGCTTTGATCAACAAATGTATACCGCCACTTGAAAATGTTGCTGAACATGTGGACGTTGACGAAATAAAAGAAGTGGCAGACGAGATACAGCCGGAATAGTAAGCAGGCATCCCGCAATCATATCACGGGGCAGGATTTACTTTTTTGAAACCGCGCGCTTAATGACGTTTTAAGGTGAAAAACAATGGCAGGAACAATAACCAAACGAACACTGGAAGACATCCGGTTTGGCAATGATATAGTTGATGTTATCGGTTCATATTTCACGCTTAAGCGGTCTGGATCTTCATTCAAAGCCAATTGTCCTTTCCACAAGGAAAAAACGCCTTCGTTTCATGTCAACCCGCAGAGGCAGATCTATCACTGTTTCGGGTGCGGGGCTGGCGGGGATGTGTTTGAGTTCATAATGAAATATGAAGGTGTTGATTTTGCCGCAGCGGCGGTCATGCTGGCTCAGCGTGCCGGGATTACACTTGAACTTGATCAGGCCGCGCAAACAGGGCAGGGCCCGGACAAAGCCATGCTTTATAAGATTCATGAAGAGATAGCGCTTTTCTATCAGCGCTGTCTGCTTCAGATGGAGACAGCTGAACATGCCCGGAAGTATCTTGCGCAGAGGAAGCTTACCAAGGAGATAGCGGATGAATTTCTTATAGGCTACGCTCCGGACCGCTGGGATGCGGCCATAAAATGGGCCGAAAAGAAGCATTATAAAATTGATCTGCTTGAAGAGGCGGGTTTGATTCTTAAGAGTTCCAAGCCGGGCGCGGAGCTTAGATTCTATGACAGATTCCGCAATCGTCTTATGTTTCCGATACGTGACGCGCAAGGCAGGGTTATAGCGTTCAGCGCCAGAGCTTTGGACGAGAAAGACAAATCCGCCAAATATGTCAACAGTCCGGAAACAGCCCTTTTCAAAAAAAGCCGCGTGCTTTATTGCCTTGATAAGGCAAGGCGTCATATCGTGGAATCTCATGAAGCCATTCTTTGTGAGGGGCAGATAGACGTGATACGTTGTCATCAGGCTGGTTTTTGCGCGGCGGTGGCTTCGCAGGGCACAGCGTTCACGGATGATCATGCTTCGATATTGAAACGTTACGCGGACAGTGTGTGCATTGTGTTTGATCCCGACCATGCGGGGCAGGATGCCGCGATAAGAACTGCGGCGCTGTTCATGGTGTCAGGACTGGCGGTGCGTATAGCAGTTCTGCCGCCCCGCGAAGATCCTGATTCTTTCATAATCAAACACGGCGCCGAAGCCTTTCAGAAAATATTGGATACAGCCATGTCGGCAACTGCTTTTCAGATTCAAATATTATCAGAAAGAGAAAAGGCGGATACGGAGATAGGCGCGATGCGCATAGCCAAAGCAGTTCTGGAAACCATCAGCCATAGTCCTAATGCCGTGCAGAGGGCGAAATTGATTCAGGAAACCGCGGAACGCCTGAGCATACCGGCTTCTGCTCTTAATGATGATCTCCGCCAGATTGTCAACAAACGTCAGAGGTCATCAGGCCGCGATAATGATGTCGCGAAAGCGCAGTCGGCAAGCGAGTCGAAAATGCCGGCTGAAGAAATCGCTTTGTGTGAACATATGGTTCACATAACCGATCACCCTGACATCAGTCCTGTGGTGCGGAAATATCTGCCTCTCGATATGATTGAGAATGCTTTATGCAGGGCGCTGGTAAAAGCGAGTATACAGTCGCTTGAAGACGGGCGGGGCATACAGGAGATAATACGGGAGTACGACGAATTTTCAGAGGAACTGCAAAGGTTTGCCGCGAAAGTTCAAATGGCTCCCACCAAAACCGTTGGAGAATTTATCAGGCTTGATTCGGTTAAAGATGTTATTCTCCGGTTATGGCAGAAGAAATTGAAAGCCCTTCGTGCTGAACTGGAAAAGCAGAAAATAGATGAAAAACTGCGGCATCAGATGACATGTGATTTGAGAGCATTAAAAAACTGGGAAGACGGCTCTGCTGTGATAGAACTGCATCTTGCGGAAGGCGGCGCGGGCGGATAGATATGCGCTTACGCGCCTTTCCGGGTAAAGCCTTTTTCCATTCTTTCGGACTTTATGCCGGTGAGAATTTCATAAGAAATTGTATCGCACCAGTCAGCGATCTCATCCGCCCATAAGGATTCTTTCCCTTGAGTTCCGATAAGGACCACCTCGTCGCCCTGTTTTGCATTTGTTTCAGGCCCAAGATCAACGGTGGTGACGTTCATCGTTACCCGGCCAATCACGGGTCGGCGCTGTCCGCCGACAAGGACATATCCCTTATTGCTCAATTTACGCGGGTAGCCGTCGGAATAACCTATATCGATGGTTCCGATGCAGGTTTCCGCCTTTGTAGTATATGTGCTGTCGTAGCTTACATGGAAGCCGGCAGGGACTTTGCGGACCTGAATGACGCGTGTTTTCCAGTGAAGAAAAGGTTTTGTTTCGATGTTTCTTTCGCTGTCGCGTTTCATGTTTTTGCCGCAGTATCCGTAAAGAAGAATACCGGCCCGAACGGCTTCATAATCCCATGTTGTGTCGCGGAGAATGCCGGCGCTGTTTGACGCGTGCCGGAAAGGAATCGTTATGCCCTTTTCAGCGCACATGCGTAGGACGTCATTAAACCGCTGGACCTGAAGGTCCGGGAAGCTTTTATCTTCAGCGCCAGCGGAGGCAAAATGCGTGCATATGCCGGAGATTTTCAACCCCGGCACTTTTGAGAGATCGCAGATATCCGCTACGGCGTTGTTCCATATAAGGCCCAGCCGGCCCATTCCGGTGTCAATCTTGATATGACACCGCAAGGCGGATATCTGTTTTCGGGCGGCGGCGGCGATCATTTCGCCGTGCGCTTTGCTGACAACGAAAACAATGATATTATTTTCGATCATCGCCTTGACGTCGGAGTCGTCTATAACTCCGGCCATGACAATTTCAGCGTCCGGCAGAAGTCTGCGTAGTGTTATGGCTTCCTCGACATGCGCGACAAGATACCATTTGATTCCGCTTCTCCACGCGTGCCGGGCCAGCAATTCCAGGCTGTGTCCGTAAGCGTCAGACTTGATTACAAACATTATTTCCTTTTTGCCGCCAATATATTTCCGGAGAACAGATATGTTTTCCCGGAATATTTCCAAATCAAGTTCAACGCGCGCGTTTTTCATAATATCAAAAAAATGTCAGCAATGCAGTTTTTTAATGTCCCTGGACCTGTACCTTTTTGGCTTTAAGCGGGTATCGCAGCTTCAAGTCGTCGCCAAGCAGTATTTCTATCCAATATGTGCCCTCTGTTTCAAATCTTACATTAAGAAAAAATTCAACACTGGTGGAAGTTGATTCATTATCAGGCAGCCGGACGGTTACTTCTTTTCCTTCTACCATGACAGTTGCGCCGTCCGGCTTGAGGATTTTGCTTTTTTGTTTAAATTCTCCTGTTCCGCAGCACCAGCGGTTAACTATGCATATCTTCTGAAATAGCGCCGGGTATACGGGAACGCTGATCACGTCAAACAGCCCGATGAGAATGAATTTTCCGTTCCGTTCCTGACGGACATCGTCGCACAAAAGACTTGATTGAAGGTCGGGTGTCATAAATTCCTTTCTAATTGCCGAATACGCCTGCTTTTATTTTTCTCCGGGAAAGTATTGAACATTATTATTTTCCCATTCACGCAGATTGTTTAAAATAAAATCTACAACTTGAGCATGAACTTCTTTTTCATTTTTATCAACATAAAGCAAATTGCCGAATTTAAAATGTATAATTTTGCTTCTGTCCAGGCGGCCAATATCCCTGAAAATTCTGCCGATTCCCTGAAAATCTGTTTTTAATGCAATTGGGACCACCGGGACGCCGGCTCTTTTCGCGACCTTAACCCCCAATGTATTGAAACTGTTTTCGTCAACTTTCAAACTGCGTGTGGCCTGAGGGAAAACAAGCAATGACCTGCCTTTGCTCAAGTGTTCTACACCTTTTTCCATGACTTCCTTGAAATCGTGCCGCGGATTATTTCTTGTGACGCCGATGGTGGGGAATTCCCGCAATATCCCGCCAAATACGGGATATTTCAAAAGGCTTTCTTTTACGATAATGGCCAATTCACCGAAGCCCATAACTATTCCCGGCAACAGCATGGTTTCGAGCATGCTCATATGGTTGGAGATGTATACTACCGGCCCTTTTAAATTGACCAGGTTTTCAACGCCTTCAACGACCATTTTTCCGCCGCACATTTCAACATATGACATTATTTTGCGGGATATGCTGACGCATACCGTGTTGTTAAATTTATTGCTGGACGCGGTCCTGTATCCTTCCCAGATGCAGAGGAACAGTCGAAAATAAAAATAGCTGTCCATCTGTCCCAGAAAACGATGTATCCAGGAAGTGTTTCCGCCCACCGGTGTTTTGTAACGCCCTGTGTTAGTCAGTATTTTCCAGAATTCTTCGGAATTCATTTTCGCCTCGCAAATTAGTTATCGCAATCCTTTTGAGGGAGCAGTCATGGTACGCCGTGTAATACCGCTTCCGCATAAAGGAACAATATCATGCGCCGTTGAAATGTTATAATCAAACACACAAAAACCGCCGGTGCCCAATTGACGTGTTATTTTCACCTGCTCAATCAATTTGCTGATCTTGTCCTGATCCGGCCAGACGCTCAAGCCTATACCCGGATAACAGGGAACTTTACCTGTCCATATTAATTGCTGTTTAACCGAGTCTTCAAATTCAAGATTATTTGACATATAATCCATGGGACACACAAAATCCATATAACCTTTTTCGCACCATAATTTCCAGTCCTGTCCCACGGTATCGCGGGCGAACCGCCAGTCGGGAAATACCGCTGCTGATATTTTGATGCCCGGCTTGATTCTGCGGGCTTCTTCACTGATCATGCGCACGACCTTTGTTATGTTTCCGCGGCGGAATTCCAGCCACTGTTCGCGCAGTTTACTGTTAGTTCTGACATCCAGCGGCCAGTTTTTTATTCTCATGCCTATGGCGCTCTCAAATCTCTCTCTGCATCCGTCGCAAAAACAGAAATCCTCGTTTGGATAACGTATGTAATCAAAATGAATTCCGGTTACGTCGTAGTTTTTTACGACTTCAAGCATGGAATTTATTTCCAGCTCCTGATTTGCAGGGTGTGAAGGGCAAAGCCAGTCGGGATCAGGTTTTCTGTCGAAACCCACCTGTATCCTGTTTTGTTCTTTCATCTTGCGCGTGAATTCTTCAGATACCCGCCAGCCGGTGTTCCAGTTGATTTTCCATATATGACATTCAATGCCGTATTTTTTGCACGCGGCAAGGCATTCTTTGATCTGGTCGCCTTTCTCCGTTACATCACGCGCCACAGGCAGTATTTTGCTTTCATAAAAAGCGGTGCCGGCCCACAGCATGTTTGGAACAATCGCAGTAAAACCATTTTCAGCAAGGATCTTTATCGCTTCGTCCCAGCTCATTCCGGCGACACCTGTCGGATTATGACACCAGAAAATGCGGCGTTCACCGGTTTTTGATTCCTGAGCCATGCAGTAGGCTTCGATCATCAGGCTTCGTGCTTCACCGGCGGAAATGAATGCGTCTGTATTACTGCCTTTCACCAGCAAATTTTTCGCCTTTTCAGCTGCCGATTGTCCCTTTTCCATCATCTTTTTTACGAGTACATTTTCACTGCTTCCGACAGTTTGTGAAATATCTTTATAAGGCCCGAGTTCGCTTACCTGCTGAACGGCTCTGGTGGCGGCCATTTGCCAGGCTTCCGGAACAAAATGGCCGATCATTGCCAGGAGCAGATTTTGTTTCTCATCAGGATTATCTTTAGCCAGCACATGTGTCATCTGAATGCAGTTACCGGAAACAATAATCGCGGGTTCTCCTGTGATGTCTCCTTTTTCGTTATGCCAGTATGCCGCTATCCGGCTTTTGCCGACAATGGGTTTGGCTCTGAAAATATTCCACGACTTCTGGCTGACTATCTGGGCCTGCCCTTTTAATCCTTCACCAAATTTACGGATTGATGAAAAATTGCCGGGATACGCCTGTTTGATGTGTTTTCCTTCATCAATACCAACGAGCGCGGCAATCTCCGGCGGCATCACATAAAAACAAATCAGCTTGCCTCCGCCTGAAATAAAAAGCTTAAGTTCGCGCGCCGCACTTTGCGGCATGTCGGGATTATACGGAAGAATAACCAGCTTCTTGTCGTTAAGGAAGGATTGAGACAGGTCCAGATCGCTGATAACGCAATACGGTATGCCGAGATTATTCAGGTGCTGGGCTATGGTTTGGGTATAGTCGCTCACTGCCCTGATTTCTTCCGGTCTGTTTTTGGCGGTTGAATCACCGCTTACAATCGCGATACGCGCTTCGGAACCAAGCAGGCCCAGATGAGCCAGACAGAAAAACGTGTTCACATTAGCCCCGCGCGATGCCGCAATTCTTATGCAGTCTATTTTTCCCCATCCGGCGGGTTCACCTTCTATCGTCATTTCGGATTTGTCGATTGTGATATGATTCCAGCCGGTGCGCTTGGTCTGCCGGAACTTTGCGACATACCAGCCGGCCCCGCTTCTCAGATAAATTCTGAACGCTGATACCGGTGAAGGGTCCTCGCAGTAAAACTGAAACTGCAGGCCCTGACAATAAGCCAGATTAAGATTGATCGGACTATCCCAGCCCACGCGGTCGGAACCGGAGTTGACGAAATTGCAGGTCATTTTTATGGCATTGGTTCCGTCGATATTGACAATCGAAACCGGTTCCGTACCCCACATTGCCTGCCAGACTTTCCGCGCGTTCCGGACATCAGGATAATTGAAATTGTCTATCACCTCATAGTTGCTTAACGGAACGGTTGGAAGGCGAGGGGACTCCTGCTCCTTAACGCACGATGATAAAACGCATATCCCGGCCGCCAGCCCGCAAGCCATAAAAAAATGTTTCATAAATGATTGTCCCCGGCAGTTCTTCTGAAGACTGTTGTAATGTTATGTGCTCTTGAAAAAATATCGGGTTGCCCCTGTTAATGGTGTTGACACGTTACCTATGGATATCACTTTCCTGATATATCCTCTCAAAAATAATAATGCAAGACCCGAAACAGGCTAAAAACAGCTTTTGCTATACACTTGATGTCTAAACCAAGACTAGGTATTGTATCAAGCTTGTTGGATCGAATTAAACGGGAAAAGCGGAAACAAAAAAAGGAATCTTTCAATGAGTAAAAACATTCAGCCCTGCCGTCCAAAATGGAAGGGCACAATGACCGATAGAGAGCGCTTTAACAACCAGATGCATTACCGTCCGATTGACCGCACATTTAATATGGAATTTGGGTACTGGGAAGAGAACTACAAGGAATGGCCCATTTTTATTGAAAACAACATAACTGGTGAGGGAGAAGCCAATATCTTCTTCAACTTCGATGTTATTCACTCCTTTGGCAGTTCCGTCTGGATGCACCCGTCTTTTCCCGAAAAAGTTGTGAGCGAGACAGCCAACAAGAAGATCGTAATGAATGGCGACGGACTACTGGCTGAAATCGCTAAAGACGGGCACAGTTCCATTCCGCATTATACAAAGGCGTCAATTGTTACTCCCGACGACTGGAAGCGCTGTAAGGAGGAAAGGTTCCGCCGTGACGATCCGGCGCGCAAAATCAATATTGCCCAAGTCAAAAAATCGCATCCGGAAGACCGGACATATCCGCTTGGTGTGTGGTGCGGATCAATGATCGGGAAGATAAGGGACATGCTCACTTTTGAAGGGCTTGCCTACGCGTGTTATGATTATCCCGATATGGTTGAAGATATGGTGGAAACATGCTGTTTGCTGGTTGAAGACTCGCTTGATCAGATTCTGCCGCACATCAAGCTGGACTACGCCTCAGGCTGGGAAGACATCTGTTTCAAAAACGGCCCCATTGTTTCTCTTGATTTCTTCACGAATGTGGTGGTTCCGCGATACAAGAGGATCGGCAAAAAGCTGAAGGCGGCAGGCATAGATCTCTGGTATACAGATTGCGACGGCGACGTGCGGCCGCTCCTTCCGGGCTTTCTGGAAGCCGGTATCAACTGTCTGTTTCCTTATGAGGTCAATAGTTGTGTGCATCCTGCTGTTTTGCTGGAGGAATACGGCAAGGATCTCAGGATTATGGGTGGTTTCGACAAACTGGAGATGATCAAGGGCAAAAAGGCAATCAAGGCGTATATGGAATCGCTTGTTCCGCTTGTGGAGCGGGGCGGTTATATTCCATTCTGTGATCACCGGTGCCCGCCGGACGTTAAGCCTGACGATTACATCTATTATCTTGATCTCAAAGAGAAAATGTTTGGAATGGCAGACAAATGAGAAGGCTCATCCCGCTGAAATCAGTCAGCGGACCGGGTGACAATGGCGAACCCTGCATTACCATCATGTTGCCGTTTGAAGACTGACTTCTCCCTGTCCTTCATAGCTTTAGCGACGGAGGATTTTCATTTGCCCGGGTCATTTCAATCCGGGCTTTTTTCACAACATAGCGGTAGCTCTATTTCATATTACTTCGGCAATCAATGAGGCGGCGTTCGAGCGTACCGCCGATTCGTTCAAGAACATTATCCATCCAGCCGTTTTGGTGATATAGGGGTTAGGCGCCAAGGCACTAAATAAGAAATGTTTCATGCTTGCCATGATACAAATACCTGCAAAGGAATTCAAATATATTATCCCGCCTCCGGCAAACTTGTCTATCTACACATTAATAGTCAATAACCAATGTGACCCTCGCCCCCCCAAAGAAAACACGCGCTGGCTCCGTTTTAAATGGGGCATGTGCTGTCAAAGTATTCTTGGAACATCACTCTTAGTTTATTGTACCCCATCGGAAGATCGTTTTCATGGTTGAGATATTGAAGGAGTTCAGCAATCTTGTCTGATGTAATCCTATTGGTTGTCAACATAAGTTTTAGCAGTTTAATAATGCTCCAACACTCAATGCTATGTGCATCAGCAATAGCCTTCATTCCGGTGTCGTCTGTAACAACAGGAAATTCCAGAGCAAACCCGGTTGCAAGGGCGCGAAGGTCCTCTGGCGCGACGTTAATTGCGTTGCTTTTTGCATATGCGGCGAGAAACGAAAAAGCGTTTTCGACAGGAAGCTTTTTCTTACCTTTGCTCTGATAACGTTTTACTTTTCTATCTTTTTTATATTCCGGGTCGTTGACCCACTCAAATTTATTCTTAAGCTTGGAGCTGGTAAGATATTCATCATCCAAATCAGCCAAAACATATAAAGAATACGCAGGATTAGTGCTGAATGTTCCAGCGAGGAGAGGATGAACTGTTCGGGCAAGTCGAAAATAAGCATTACTGTCGAGCAAAATAACTTTGGGAGGCTCGCTCATTTCTGGAGTTCCGCTGATAGTGCCTTTGCGTCTGCCAGAGAAACCCCAAGCACGCTATGAATAAAATGTTCCGAACCTTTTTCTTTTTTGCAGAACTCAGCAATGGCGGTAAAAAATGGACTACCGAATTGTGATACTCCTGACGTTATGTATTCGCTGGGTTCAGGCGGACTGTTCTTGTAAATCGCTTGAGAAATTGTCTTATAGCCCTTACAGAAGTTGCGAACTCCGCCCATAAAAGAAGGTAATTGTCCTAATTGGATTTCTGGCAGTTGACGTGCTCTTGCATATTCCTCAACCGCTTTCCGGATGGTATACGGAGATATCAGGTAAGTCTTGGCTTCGTCCTTAATTCTGCTGATTATCTGAGGGATTCCCTGAATATTATTCAATGTAGCATATAATTGCTTTGCTTTTGCTTCTGGAAACAAAAGCGCCTGTGCAAAGCTGTCTGCAAAATCTTCGCCAAACTGCCCATCCGACGATGGAATAAGACAGTGCCCCAATTCATGAGCCATCCAGAACTTGAAATCAATGGTATTGCTATCTAGATTAAGGAAAACCCATGTAGTTTTGCTATCTGGCAAATGGATGTTTAAGGCATTGCCATGGTGTTCTTTTGCGCCCCAGAGAACGGGAATTATGACGGCATGTAGCCTATTGAATTTATCAATCAAATCAGTAAAATCTATGACAGCCTTGTTTGATAAGTTCATTTCCTCTCGGAGTTCCGAGGCAACAGCCTGTGTGTAATCATATTCTAGCGTTGGATCTTTGAGCGTCGGAGGCTGCGTCAGTTGTTTGTCTGGTAGATACGGAACAAGTCTCTTAAGAAGCTCTCCGTTCTCTCTGGCATTATCGAGATGTATGTCTTTAGTCGTGCGATTAGCTTTCTTCCTGTAAGTTACCACCGGAACGGCAACCGGCGGAGGAGAGGTTACCATTTCATCAAAGGATAATCCGACAAGCAAACCGATTCGAATCAGTTTGTCAGGTTGCGGAAAAGAATCTCCTCGAACCCACTTCGAAACGGCTTCTCGTGAAACATTCAATTTCTCGGCCAAGGTCGATTGATTCATTCCGGCCTTAATTAGCGCATCTGACAGGGCAGAACGGTTAAGTAATCTATTCATTGACGTTATACTATTACATCGGCCTTGGCGTTGTCAACTTTTGTCAACCATTTTTCGCATCTTTTTACCTTAAACGCGAGTTCCCTGTGAATATGCCTTAATTTTAGGCTCTGGCCCTCATTATACAGCATGCCAAAATACTCGTGCTTAACCATTTGGCGTATGCCATCACCCCGCAACATACGGCAGGTTTTCAAGGTTGGTATGCCTCTGTAGTGAATGGCAACCGAAAAAGAACCGGCATGGAAATCTGCAGAAAGGCGCGTTGGTGAAGTACTGGCGGGGCTACTTCTTGAAGGCTATCTGATCCTTAATGACATCAAGTTCAAGTATGGCAACATCGATCATCTTGTGATACGTCCGGACGGCGTTCTATTTCTGATGGAGACAAAATCGCACAGGGGCAAAGTTTCATGGAACGGAAAACAATTGCTGATCAATGGCCGCCCCTTTTCGCGTAATCCAATCTGTCAGGTGAATCTCAGCATCCGATGGATTAGAAAAATGGCAAAGCGGCTTTTGGGAGTGAACCCGTGGGTGGTGGCAGTACTTGTATTCCCAAACGCCAAGGTATCTGCGCGACGATCCGTGAAGCGCATCAATGTAATGACATTGGACAAATTGCTGATTATGATCAGGACATATCAGCGTGGACAACTTTTAAAATCTACATTAGTTCGTGCAGCCCAAGTTCCTTGAGAACCCAGTCGATGTTGAGCTCGAAACCTCTTTCGCGGGACTGACTTTCCAGTCCCTGCATATGCAGTTTCATGAGATCTATGAGTTTGGCCCGCATTTTGAGATCAGCGGCAGCCTGGCGTGGTGTCAGACCGTTCAACATGGGGATCGTATCGTCGAGGAATTTTTCATAGTGACGCCGATGAAACTGCTCGATCAGTTGTTTTTCAACTTCGGGCGGAATGGTTGATTTGGGCGGTTGCTTTCGTTCTCTTGTCGGATCCTGTGAACGCTCAAAGGCTCGTTGAGCCAGATTGACAATCTCTTCCTTCAGTAACGCAAGGTTATTGCCGAAATACTTCTTGAGAAGCTTTTTCGCGAAATCAAATTTCTGACGGGAAAAAGTCTCAAGCATGAGTTCATTGGATGACAAACGTACCAAGCCAAGACCTCCGACTCCATCCTCTGGTGTATTGTGGCGGAATACAGCGGGCATGCGTCGCTCCAACACTTTGGCATCTCCGCGTCGCAACCATGAGTAATACCTGCTGTCCGGCGGATCGTCTTCCTGTAGTTCCCGGTTATTATCCGCTTCGAAGTCGGGCTTCGATTCCAGAATGGCCACGATATCTTCCTTTTGGCCGCGGATTTTATAGAAAGCCCGGCAATGATTTGCATCCAGAGAAGACAATATTCGGTCATGCATTTCCCGGCCAAGCTGAGCGATGAATTCGAGTGACTCGCCAAAATGGCTGGCAAGATATCGTTTTACAGCCCAATCGGAATTATCCTTCAGAGAAGCCTTTGAACATTTGCGCATTTCCTTCAGAAATGGCTCCATCAGATTGCGTTTGAGGTGTACCCCGGAACCGTCAACCCTGCAGAAATGAGGATAGTGAACAAGCCAGACAACAATCGTATCAAAGCGATTCGCACGGCTGGCGGTGCTTCGGTCGAACACAATAAATTTGGCGCGATCCCGGTCAAGAAGATCTATGCATTCTATGCGTGTATCATCCAGTACGTTCTGAATTTCCAGGATTCCGGGCAGTGCATGGACTCTGTATCGCATCATATAACATTCATCGTTGTTCAAACCGATCCATTTGTCCGCCGCCCATTGTTCGCCAAGCGGCCGGGTGCCATCCTCATCAGGCATAATAAGATGAAAAAGAATTGCCATGGGTAAAGCTTCAAGGAAAACTTCTTCTTTCTCTTCCGCCCAGGACTGAAAGATTGTTCTGGCCGTTCTTTCAAGCCGTTCCTTTCCTATCTTGCTAACTACATATTCCAGCGCCTTGCGTTGCCATGAGCCATCAACTTTCAGCCATAAGTCGTATGCCTTTGTACCAAAAGGGAAACTCGTGCAATCAGGCGGGCAGTCGATCTGGGTTCCTCTCTTCGACCCGCAGCAGGTTGTGCAAATCAGACCCCCTTTTGCCGGGCAAGCGCGTTTTCCTGATTGTCCGCATAAACAACATTGAGCAGATTTTGCCATGATCATCGTTTCTTATCCTTTGCAGTGCAATATTATGCCATTTCAAAGTCAAAGATACATCTTTAGGCGGGTAGCGACAAATATATTATATTCGATGTTTATTTTTCCTTCCGGGCAGGCTTGATATTCCAGTATTTTTCGGCTTCTTGGTGATGGACAAGATTACGGTAGTGGTTGTAGAGAAGATCGGTGTGAGCAATGTAAAATTCGGCGGCTTGTTCCAAGGGGGCCCTTTGTTTAAGTATTGATATGGCTTTAGTGGTGTCGTTGCGTTGTTCGCTGGATAGGCTGAAAGCCATTTCGTCTAATTTGCGCTTCTGGATGCGTGTTTTTACTGCATAGGTTTGTGCATCTGATTCGTGACGGAACTGCTTTGTGATGAGTTTACCTTCCACCATGCCGCAATCTACAAGCCAGTATTTGTAATGCTTGTTGTTGACAGTAGTTTGACGTTTTCGTACCGTAATGTTGTGGCCATTGCTCATAATGATTTCACCTTATATTGTTTAAACTTCCAGATTACAATGTAGGCAAAAGGCAAGTGGAAAAATTGATGAATAGCGAAACACCTAATATTTATTGGCTTGGAGAGGTGGCTGAGTGGTTGAAAGCAACGGTTTGCTAAACCGTGGTACTGGGTAAACTGGTACCGGGGGTTCGAATCCCCCCCTCTCCGCCAGTTTTATTTTTTGTGAAATCGCAAGATGTTGCCTCGGCGCAAAGCGCCTTGGCGTTTCGCTTGATAATTTAATGAAATAAAATTATGGCACAAGTATTCAAAACAACAGATTATACGATTGGAAAGCTAATGGACGATATTGAAATCGGCGATATTGCCTTGCCCGATATTCAGCGTCCATTCGTTTGGTATAAAAAAATCTCAAAAGTTCGAGATTTATTTGATTCAATATATCGTGGTTATCCAATCGGATATTTGCTTTTTTGGGAAAACGCCAATCGTAGCGATTATAAAAATATAGGTTTTGATGAGAAGAAAAGAAAAATCCCGAGATTTTTGATTATTGACGGACAACAAAGATTGACGGCTCTTTTTGCCGTTATGAAAAATCAGGAAGTTTTGACTCCTGATTATGAAAGCAAAACTATCAAAATTGCTTTTCGCCCCATAGACGCGATTTTCAAAGTCGGCGACGCGGCGACTGATCGCGACCCCGAATACATTCCCGACCTTTCAGCTCTTTGGTCTGGCGAGGGCGATTTTGCTATTATCAGCAATTTCATTTCTGCACTTAAAGAAAAAAGAGAAATCACAAAGGAAGAAGAAAAGACAATTTCCTCAAACATTCAATCACTTATAAATATCAATAAATATCCTCTAACGGCTCTTGAAATTGCCCCGAATTTAGAAGAAGAAATTGTCTCGGATATTTTCGTTCGCATAAATAGCCAAGGCGTAAGTTTGAGGCAAGCCGATTTCATTTTGACTTTGTTATCTGTTTATTGGGAAGAAGGCAGGAAAGAAATTGAGCAGTTTTGTATTGATTCAAGGAAAATCCCAGAAAAAGAAACTCGTTTTTCATCTTTTAATTATCTGATAAAGCCCGACCCAGACGATATGCTTCGTGTTTTGGTCGGCTTAACATTCCACCGAGCGAAAATGAAAGATGTTTATTCCATTATTCGCGGACGCGATATGGAATCGGGAGAATTTTCAGAAGAATTGAGAACGCAACAATTTGATAAATTAAAATTAAATTTGCCGACCATTCTTGACAATACGAATTGGCAAAGTTTTCTAAAAATTCTTATCGGTGGCGGATATAAAGACGAAGAACTTATATCGTCAAAAAGTGCTGTTTTGTTTAGCTACATTATTTATCTTATTGGAAAACAAAATTTCAATACGCAAAATCACGAATTGCAGAGAATTATAGGGCGTTGGTTTGTTATGTCTTCCCTCACAGGCAGATATTCTTCTTCGCACGAAACCGCTTTTGAAAAAGATTTGAATAGAATCAAAGAATTTAACCCCGACGGCTTTACTAGCGGACTTGAAAAAATAATCAGTGAGAATTTAACGAATGATTTTTGGGATATTACGCTTGTAGGGCAAATGGAAACCTCATCTGCGAGAAGTCCAGAAGCCAACGCGTTTTATGCCGCGCTCAATAAGCTCGGCTCGCCAGTTTTATTTTCTCGCAAACTTGTCGGCGATCTTTATGATCCGTCGCTGAAAATCAAAAAGAAGCGTTTGGAAAAACATCATATCTTTCCTAGAAATTATCTTATTTCAAAATACGGATTTGATAAGAATAAGGACAAAGCAAAAATAAACCAGATTGCTAATCTGACTTTTTTGGAATTTGAAGATAATATCGAAATCAGCGACGACAAACCAAGCGAATATTTTGCAATGGTGCAAAAAAGGTTCGGCGAGAATGAAATTAAAGAAATGCTAGCCCAACACGCTATTCCAGAAAATTTTTATCAGCTTGAATATGACGACTTTTTGCAAGAGAGAAGAAGGCTAATGACTGGAATTATAAAAAAGGCGTTTAACAAAATATAAAATTTATTTGGTTGATAAAATCGTGAAAGAAGAAAAAATTGGCATTTCATTTGATTATTAGACTTTAAGATGGCGCGCCAATGAAATTGGCACAGCCTCAAATTCCGCCGAAAAAAGGTGATGATGGAATGTCTCGCATAGAGGTGCGGGTTGAAGGTGAGACTGTTTGGCTTACTATTGATCAATTGGCTGAACTTTTTAACAAAAGTCGCTCAACAATAAATGAGCATATTTTGAATCTTTATGCCGAAAAAGAGCTAAATAAAGCTGAATCTATGAAGAAAATCGGAATTTCCGATTTATCTACCAAGCCCACGAACTACTATAATTTAGATGTTATTATCTCAGTTGGTTACCGTGTAAAATCCATTCAAGGCACAAAATTTCGTCAATGGGCAACAAAACGCCTTAAAGAATACATTGTCAAAGGTTTTGCCATGGACGATGAAAGACTCAAAGGAACAGGCGGTGGCAATTACTGGAAAGAGCCATGTAGAGAGAAATGCGATTTCGTAAGTTGTCAACATCTTGCCCGCCCTCGCTCTTTCTCAGCTTTGTGTCTCACTATCATTGGCAAAGAGGGATTTTGATGTATACATTAATACCCAAATCAGAACGACGAATTGGAAACGAATATCTATTTCCCGATAAAATATTGTTTATTTGTTCTTCTATTTTTGGGTCAGCTACAGCAGGTATATATATGTTCAATTAGTTCAGATAGGTCAACTTTAACCAACAACCCTTTGTCAGATTGATGTTTGCTGTATGCCTTATTTATCACAGCCCGAATTTCATTCTCGTATTTGAAATAATTCCATTTAAAGAAAAATGTTTTCAATGTGTTTGGTATGTCTGAATTGAAAAAACGATTTTCCGGTTTCCAATCTCTGAAATCGATATACTCAACTTCACCAATCCATATTCTTTCGTTATTTATATGGAAGCTTTTTTTTAAACGCCCCACTGTTGACTGAATAGCAATCGCATCCTGCTGTTCGCCCCCGTAAATTTTCCACATCGTAAATGATTCTGAATCATTTACATGCCAGCAGTTAATGAGATGCGAACGTGCTTCTTTTTGAATATGCCATTCACAAATAGTGTATGTATTTCCGTCATCAGATGGAAAAGATTGATTGTCGAGACCGAATTTCTCAATCATTTTTATAGGGAAAATGCCTTCCCACTTGTCGGAAAATCGATCAGCTCTACAGAAAAACAAAGATTCTTCATTAATAAGTTCTGTAAATCGATCAACGGCCATATATCGCCATATTTTTTGTGAATCAGGATACCTTAGTAATAATTTAGAATGCTCTGTATACATGAGTATGCTACCTTTATCCTTGGTACGCTAACATCCGAGCTCACCCGGCCGCCATCGCCGCGAAGCGGCGAGGGCGAGCTCGGGTGCAGCGAGTCGTTAGCCCGCGCCCCACAGATTGCTTTTCCCAAGATTGCACTTGGAACACTTCGTCGCAAGATTTTCTAGGACTGTTTCGCCGCCCTTGCTCCACGGAATGATGTGATCTACGTGCAACTCTACGCCCAGCATCTTTGCGGGACTTGCCCCACAGTCTTGGCAGGTAAATCTGTCCCTATGTAGGACCTTGAACCTAAGCCGCAACGAAGGATGACGCCCGGTTTGGTGAGAGCCTGTTTGTTCCTCTGCTCTCTCCGGCGCGGATACCTCGGCCGAGTTTGCGTACTCAACAAAGTTCTCAAGCGCGGAAACCCAAGACTTGAACCTTCGGTTGTATGCACTTTGTGAGATTGTTGATGGGGGTTGAGACAACTCAGCTCTACGAGGCTGACGCCCATAGTGCTGCCAAAGAACAAGTATGTTCTCAAAGAGCACCTTATCGGGGATGTTGCATTGATTCGAGACAGTCAAACCCGCTGCCTCCAATGCTTTGTTCCAAGTTCCGAAGCGACGGCCAATATTTGACGAATCGTACTGGCCGTGCTCTCCGTAGAGCCTTTGTGTGATCTTGGCGGTGTTTAGGGCAGCAGAGACCCGCCTCAAATCCTTGAGGATTTCCTCATCACTTACGGGGGCGTTCTTCGCCCTCTCCAGTTTGAACTTTGAGTCTTCCATATCACCTTCTGAGATCGGGCTAACAAGTTATTAGATAGTTTTCTGTACTTTTACGGGTTTTAAAACATAAAGTCAATTCGCTTTTTGAGGGTTGGTTGCTTCACTTTCTTGTGTTCACTCAAAAGGAATGATATTTGCAGTGCGATAAAACTACATGAAAAAGATATTGTCAAATGTTGTGGATGAGAAATTTTCATAGCGCATCCTAAACATCTCCGCTAAACCACTTTCCGAATAACACCATCCACGAATTTAGGTATATTCCGGGCACATCCTTTACAGTTTATTCCGGGCACATGGTTTACACTTGACGCTGGATGGTTCACGGAGGACTATTTGCGGCAAATGAAAAAACAGCACGTAATTCTTCTATTGATCAACATAGCCTTAATTGTTGGATTTGGCGCGGTGTTTCTTACCCGGCTTAACTATGAATTCATTATCTATGTGGGCGTTATCATTTTTTTTCTGTTTTTGATAGGGATCAGTCTGAAGAAAGTGGAATATACCTTGGCGTCAATGGTGGGGCTTACGGTGTGGTCGGCTCTTCATCTTGCCGGAGGCGGTGTTATTGTTGGAGATGGCAGATTATACGATGTCATGCTTATACCGTTGTCAGACGCGTATCCTGTTTTCAGGTATGATCAACTTGTGCATATGTGGGGATTTGGTTCAACGACGCTGGTCACATTTTCTATGATAAGGAAATTTATTAACCGGCCGGATGAGCATCGTGTGGCGCTGGGAATAGTTCTGGTGATGGCGGGACTAGGGTTCGGGGCACTCAATGAGATTATTGAGTTTATTGTTTCGATGATTGTTCCGCAGTCCGGGGTTGGCGGCTA
>JBFZFB010000071.1:0-15390 GCA_041306605.1 Lentisphaerota bacterium
CGCCGAATAATTCACAAATAACAATTTCCATCTCCTGCCGCACGCCCATATCATACGGTGCAAGCCATACAGTCCCCTTAATTCGAATTATCTGTGTGTCTGCAACCTCTTTATGGGAAACAGATAAATCAGCCGTGGTCATATGACCAATAGCCCCGTCCCTGTGCGCGTCGAAATAATCATACAAAAATGCCATCACTCCAGCCGCTGTCCTGGATGTCGCGGTAAACGGGAGAATATCGTTTATAACAACATCATTCTTGTCTTTATCAATAACCGGCTCCGGAACACTCCATGTCATCTTGTTGGATGGCGTAGCAACCTTTCCGGCAAGATAAGCTGGCATCAGAGAGGAAATCACCACTATCCCCAGAACCATCATCATGGTCAACACAGCCTGACTTCCGCCGAAATTCAATGTAATACCGCCCATCCATCCCAGCTTTGTGAAAATGGTGGCCAGCCCCTGCCCGCCAATGTATCCAAAAATGGAACCCAGCACACCATAAGTAAGCGCTTCTGTCAGAAACATCACACCGATATGAAAAGGCGCAAGACCCAAACTTGTATACACATATATTTCCTTCTTCCGCTCCGCTAGAGAACTAAGCATGGTGTTGAAAATAATAAATCCGGCAATAAGCAATGGAACAAGAAGACTCTTCGGCGCCTTCGGCGCCAAAGGACGCGAAACCACAACCCGCACCCCGCCGGGCGAACTGTAATAAATAGGAAACGACAGTTTGCGCGATATTTCCATCGCAAAATTTCTCGCAGCTTCATGCGATCCCGCCGGAAACGCCACACTGCGTAATTTCATCGGAAGTTTCTCATTGTGATCAACGGAAACAATAACCATGTCACGGCTGGATATCGCCGGCAGTTCATTATTCTTATCCTCACCAGCCAGCCCCGACTGAAGCTTGACGAAAAGTTCCGCCATGTCAGATGTTGTTTTTTCCCTGCGCTTATTCATGTCTATCAAAGAATAGTTCGGTGGCATAAGAGAACCGCCGTCCAGCGTCTTCATTTCTGAATCCAGACGGACGCTGTCAAAAACACCCACCAGCTTCATTTCCGACCCGCCTATAATCACCACATCACCCGCCTCAACACCCAGATCACGCGCGTTCTCCGCCGAAAGATAACAGCCTCCATTCCGCGCAAATTCATCCCAGTTGGGACATATCTTGTCTATACCGCTCACCATGGCTTCATTACTGCTCACACCAAGCGAACCCATAACTGAAATTACCGCGTCCGATTTTTTATTGTAGACATGCAGACGCCATTCCACGTCCGATGAAAAATCTTCAGCCATCCCCCAATACCTCACAGACATCAAAGCCCTTCCTTCCATTTCATTGGAAAGAAAAGTCAGAGCCGCCGGAGGCATCATTGCGAACCCCGGCTGTTGAATCAGAATGGACGGAGCAACATTCCTGTCAGATATCGAATACTCTGTCTTTTCCACATAAGTGCTGGCCGACATGAAACAAAGCAAGGCAAAGGTTATCAGCATCACCGTGATACCGGTTAACGCTGTGCGAAGCGGGCGCTTGCGCATGTTCGCCAAACCAAGCCGTATCTGAGTTGTCAACAATTTCAAGCCGGCCCCTTCAGCTTTATGCGATACCGCCTGTCCGCGCCTGAGTTTTTCCAGCTCGGACTCAAACTTGGCATAAACGACCTGTATCACCATCAGACTCAGAAAAATAATGCCGAACGCCATGACAATCATCAGAGGCATACTGCTGATCCTGAACGCCGGATGAAAACTCCAAAGCACCGCCATCATCAGCACAAAAATACTGATACTTCCAATGACCTGTTTGTAAACATGCGTTGAAGCCAGAACCAGCCGTTCCATGGCGTAAGCCGACGGAACCAGAACAAGCAGAAGGAAAATAACTCCTTTTACAACATCATTGGCCATGTCCTTGATGGCGCGATAAGCATTAACTTCATTTGCCAGCGCGGTGCCTATGTGACGGAAATACGCTTCGCCATTGTCAGCTTTATATGCTTTATCAACGGCATCCAGCTCATCCCTGGTAGTCTGCTGTATGGCTTCTATCGCTTTACTCGAAATGCCGGCCTTCCGGTAATCCAACACACGGCGAACATCAATATTATAAAAATCCTGAGCCGAAATATGCATGGGATGCAAAGGCAATCCGCTTCCGGCGGGAAAACCCTTCATCGCTTTGCGAAGAATAATATTCTCGCTTTCCTCAGGCCTAACCATGTTAACCAGCGCCATGCGGTTACCCACAATTCCAACCCTCAAAAGCAGCTGCCACGGTGCTTCCGGCTCAAGCGCAAAAGTCATCATGCCGTTGTAAATGGACATATTACTGCGCTTCGGATCCCCGCGTATCGCGTCAAACAAATCCACGGATAACAAAGGAACAAGAAAACGGGGATCAAAAAGACCAACCAGACTGTACTCCTGACATGCAAACATCTCCGTTCTCACAGGTCTCGGCTTTTTGGTTCCTCTATTAAACACCAAACCTGATGGCTTGGATTTAATATGATTTATCGTTCCCACAATAGCACCGGCGTTATCAAGAGAACACACACTAACCCCCGGAGGCCACGCCCCTTTGCCAAGAATGCCGTCAAATATAAACATGCCGTCCATACCACTGCGTGTGAATTCCTGACACCTCATGCCGGGACACGCAATATACATATTCTGATCGTTGGCAAATGGCGCAATAGCCGCAATATAACCAGCCATCGGCAAGCGCGCTATCGGCTCGCCCTGCGCCTGATCAACAACATATCCCAACCCTCTCGATACCGATTGAGATAATTTGGACGGCAAAATAACAAAATCATCATCCGATACCCACGAGTTAATCAAATTCACCGCCGCTTTAATCTGGGGCCCCAGCCGGTCCCAGTCAAGACGGCCAGAATCGTCATTAGGTGTATCAACGCGCACCCGGAAAGCATTAAGCGTCGCCCATGTGACAGCGGGTATTTCAAAAGACCACATCGGCGCCGTCAAAGATGCTGACGCCCCGACAATATGAGACTTCACTGACTCTTTTCCTTCAACCGGAGCCAGATTTATGCCGGCAAGACAATTCCGCGGCACAATCTCCTTGCCTCCCTTAATAAGCATCCTCAACCAGCGTACAAAATCCCGGGCATTCTGCTCTTCACTTGCCCCAAGAAATGAATCAAACAGCAAAGGCCCGGCCGACGTTCCCGCGTCCGAAAGATCAAGACCTAAAACAAATGAAACCGGCAGTAACTCTGACTCCTTGTCCTCAGACAAGGTAAATCCAAGCTCTCTCAAAACCGCAAAGCGTATTTCATCACGCTGTCTGTCCCGCTCGAAAATATTTTCCAGACCGGCTAATTGCCCCTGCATACGCGCCCAGGCACGATTCCACATCTCTTCAGCAACCGGAATATATTCCTCGATTATGGTACTCTTCTTTAAAAACTGTTCCTGCGTCCGCATGAACGTCCTGCGCCGCTCTTCCAGAACGCGGAGCTCTTCGCCCATGCGCTCCTTCTCCGGACCAGCTTCTTTCAAACGGTAAAAAGCCAGCCGCAATGGTTCCAGTTTTTTGGTTAAATCCAGCAATTCCCTTTGAAACTCCTGCTTAACAGGATCCTGAACAGAATTGTATGCCACCATGTGAATCCGGGTCATGAAACCATTTTTTCCAGCCGGCTCACCAAGAGATTCCTTCTTTCCGTACATCAGACTCAACCCGCCAATCAACGCCAGAACAAAACCCAGAACAAAACCGGTACTCGCCTTTCCCCAAAAACCCTTCCCGCGCGAACCGGACTTGTCGCGCTTAATCACAACACCAGCCAGAATAAAAATTTCCAGAAGCCCCAACAACAGCAACACAAAAGGTATCGTCCGGCTTTCATGCATCTGACTCCAAAGCCCCAGCTTGCATAACAAAGACTCCCATTTCTTTTCGGAGCCTGAAACCGGAATGTTGCCGTTTTTCAGATCAGCCACAGCAGTCATCAAGTCAATATATTTTCCTTTGGATTCCCTGATGAGTTCCTGCAGACTACCGCGAGTTGCCGAAGTACAGCCAAGCGATAAAAGCATTTCCCGCGTGCCAAGCTGATTAATCGCCACCCCGTCAAGAAAAGCAAATAAAACCGGCCTTTCCGGCGGGTTGTCTGCAAAATGACGCAATAAAGCCATCGCCACAGCAACATCAACCGCGCCATCCGCACCCGGTGCCAGCTCCGGAACCACACTCATGGAATCAAAAGGAACCACAACAACAAGAGCCTGCTCGGGTTTTTGCGGGGTCTTTGACTTAACTAGCGCATAAGTGTTTACAGCTGTGGCTTCACTCCATTCGGATTTCGCGTAGAGCGAACCTTCCATCACCTTCTGCGCCCGAAGTTCACGCGCCAATTCACCGTCCGGCACAAAGAAACGCGGAAAATTCGCTGGAATCGGAAGGAGATGCGAACTCACAGTTTCACTGTCCATCTCATCAGAACCAAGTAAAACAACCGCCTTCGCCCCAAGCGCAAACAATGTCTGCCACGCCGCACCGCCAGACATCTCCATCACCGCTATCTGGCCATGTATGGTCTTTACCGGTATATCCTCAAACCCGGCTTTGCCAACATATATTAACTTACCCTTGATTCCGTCAGCTGGTGTAGTGTTCATGCGCATACTCGCCGGCCATAACGGATATATTCGATGCTTGCCCGCCAGCAAACCACCGGATAAAATAAGCTCGGCTTCCTGAACCTTGGGCATCATGACAGGGAATTCCTGTTTCCACACCTTCACCCCTGAAATGGACTCTACCGCCTGCTGAAAGTTGGTCAAAGCTATGTCATGCCCGGGATATCCGACAACACGCGAAGGCACCGAACATAATTTATCTACATCGCTTTTTATATCGGAAATAAGGGAAAACCCGCCAATCGCACTACAGGAAAACACGGTGAAAACACCCCAGACCAGCAATGCTATAGAATAAATATAGAGATTTTTTCTTGCCACGCTTACTGGTCCCCCAATATATCAAAATAACCGTGTTTCACTGCCAGCTAATAAGGTAAAAGACCTTCTCAAATGACGGTAAAACTGTCAAGATAATGCCTCTTTTAAAGCTATTTTTACTATTCCAAAGCAAAGCGAAGCGGATGAAAACAATAAAACCGTATTTTCAATCCTTCGAAACATCCGGCGCGAACACAATCGTATAGTCGTCTTTTGCAAGATGCAGTTCCTCAAAAACCTTGCTCCAGCGCTCCAGCATGTCAGGCAGATAACAAAAGGGAACATAACCTGACTTCAGATATGTCTTGATGGCCGGAAGACGAAAATCATCCGTTTTCAGATAAATCTGATACTGCCGCAATTCCAACAGCCTCCGGGTAACTGCGGAACAAACAACATATCCCAGCCCCTTCCCGCAATGGGCTGGCGCACAAGCCACCCAGCCAAGTTCAACTCCCGCGGGAAAGTGCGCAGACTGCCTGGGCCAGCCCATGGCAGTAGCAACAATTTCCCCTGTCTTGATATGTTCAATAAAAAATATGCAGTCCGGGAAAGCATTTTTCAGCACATCTTGAAGATGACCTCTGTCCCATGCGCTGAATCCGGCCAGCCTCATAACGGATATGTATGGCTCCTCATCTCCAGCTCTGAAATTACGCAACCGGTAGCCTCGCGGAATTTTACCTTTAACAGGTTTTATTTTGCTGTCAGCCGGCCACATCATCAGCAGTTGTTCAGCCATGCTTCATTCCTTTTACTGAATTCACATTCAGGCAAGTAACCTTTCCTCCACCGAAGTATTCGCGATTCCAGGTTCATGACTTAACGGTTTGTATAATTTCAAATTAAGAGTGGTGGGCGATACAGAACTCGAATCTGTGACCTCTTCCATGTCAAGGAAGCGCTCTAACCAACTGAGCTAATCGCCCGTTATAAAATCACCAGCAAATCTGCCGTGAAACCACATGCGACATCAAAAGCAATATGCCTATATCAATTTGAATTGACTGTCGTCAATTCTGCTTCGGCTCTACCTTCTTCGGCTCTTCTTTCTTGGGTTCTTCTTTCTTGGGTTCCACCTTCTTTGGTTCTTCTTTCTTTAGATCTTCCAGCGGACCAACAGTCTTAACACAACGTAAACCGACGGTTGGCGCCATTGCTCTTTTCCGCCTGTCTCTAACCATACTGCCATCAGCCAAAGTTGCATCCGGCGGGAATCCGCGATAGTATGCCGTAAGTTCTTCAGGCTTGACTGTAAGATAATTCCCACCCCTGAAAACATGAACCATACCTGTGTCACAGCCTTGGGGATCTATAACAAGAGATTTCGCGTAATATCCGGGACCATAAAAATCATACACCCATTCCGACACATTGTCAGCCATGTGCATCAAACCATAAGGACTTGGATATTCATTGGTCCACAGAAAAACCTCTGCCTGAATCGCATTTTGCGCCAGAAGAGGCAAATATGACTTCACATCCCATGTTTCAGTCGGCAACCTTGTCGGCGGAGGAGGCGGAACTTCCTTCTTCTTCACACAACTGCAGCCACCCTCGGGTTCAGGAGACTTGGGAGGATTCTGCCTGTCCATTTCAGCGGCAATAAATGTCCGGCCCTGCACTGTATTAAGCGCCAAAGCGGTTGGCTCTTCAGCACCCCATGGATATTTCCACGCGTCCGGCCCTCTTGCCGCTTTCTCCCACTCCGCTTCAGTAGGAAGCCTCTTGCCGACCCATTTCGAGTAAGCATAAGCGTCAAACCAGTCAACTCCTACAACAGGTTTCTCGGGCTTACTCAGAACAGGATCATCCCATCCGTCAGCTTTGTGCTGTTTCAACGGAGGAGCTGACGGATGCTCCATGGATGAATCTCCTGTCTTTTGAACATGATCAACAAACTTGCGGTATTCCGCGTTCGAAACCTCATATTTATCTATGAGATAAGGACTGACATACACCAAGTGCATCGGAAAACTGTTTTCCTTTTGCTTCGCGTCAGGATTTCCCATAAGAAAATAACCGCCCGGAATATAAACCATGTTTTCAGACACAGCATTGGTATCGCCCTTCTTTGGCTGATCCGCCCCTAGTCCGGCCTCTTTATAACCATCCATTATTCGCCTTTCCATCCTGATAATATAATCAAAATCCATTTTCTTGACTGCTTCCGCCGCCGCTCCTTCACTCAATATAACCTGCTGAACCCAGAACTGGAGAAAAGCCGATGTTTCCGTTACTGCCTCATCAAACCTCTTTTCCTGCAGGAGCTCCGGCACCCACGTCTGCATCATTTCCGGAAGACTGCGCGCGGCCGCCCGGCGCTTGTCACCAAGCTCGTTGTAGGTTGCCATAAGTTTTTCATCCACCGTCTTCCTTCTGAATTCATCTTTGGCCTCTATTTCTATCATCTGCTCATTGTACAGCTCAAATTTGCGCACAGCGGCGCACACCGGGGTCAGCCATTCACCCTTAACCTTCTCCATGCCTAGCTTCACCTTGGCCAACTCACCCGAAAAAGTCTGATGGAGCTCCTGTATCACAGCATAGTCCGTCGCTTTCTTGCACTTTTCAACAAACTCACTCAATATTGCTATCGCACGATTGTATTCTTCAACAGTCAAACTTTTTTCAGGATCCACTACAAGACTGCTCTTTATCGCAGTCGCAAATATTGGAGTAATGTCCAGCTCTTTTATAGACTTGATCTCCGACCGCTTGACCGTGCGCGGAATCGTCATGCCTTCATTCACAACAATGCGTATGAAAACTTTGTCATCCGTAGTGCGTGTCATCATTCCTTCAACGGTCTTGCCTGTCTTGGATTCAATAAGCACTCTCTTGCCTTCCGGAAGAATTTCCTGCGATTGCGGAGACAAATCCCCCCGCTCAAGCGATAACCCTACATTACAGAAGAAAAAGCTCATTATCAGCGCCATTGCTAATTTGTATTTCATAGGAACATTCCTTCCCGCATTAAGCATTTCCCCGCACCGCAAACACCTTACAAAAACCCACAAAATGGACAATACATTTTCCCGCAAATCAGGTCAATGGCATAAAACAATTCAGACAGGAATAATATAATGTTTATCCAGATCAAACGCTTTTTCTATATGACGTATTACAGGATCCTTGCCGTCACGAACTTTACCAATTACTTCAACAACGTCAAAACGGAACGCTTCCGGCTGAACCTTCAGCTTTTTCAGATACCGCACCGCCGCTCTCGACAAAACATGCCTCTTTTTTCTATCAACCGCCGCCATTGGCCGTCCATAGCCTTCCTGTTTTCTCGTTTTGACTTCGACGAAAACAAGCACATTGCCGTCTCTTGCCACCAAGTCAATCTCATCACGTTCGCCCAAACGAACGCGCCTTCCTAATATACGATAGCCTTTCCGGCTCAACATTCTGGCGGCTGACTCTTCTCCCCATTCACCGGTATCCAAATGCTCCGCTTTATGCCCCCTGCCGTCTTGTCCGCAGTCTGATTTCCGCGGCCTCCCGGACCGGCCGGAATGACCGCCTGTGAATAGGTGAAGGACCATGTTCCAGAAGCTTCTGCATGTGCATTTCCGTTCCATATCCTTTATGCTCCGCGAATCCATATTCAGGATAAACCAGCTCCTGCTCCCTCATATACGCGTCACGCACAACTTTGGCAACAACACTCGCGGCGGCAATTGATAAACTGCGGCCATCCCCGTGTATTATCGAAACCGACGCGCACGGCAAACCTTTCACAGGCAGTCCGTCCACAAGAATATAATCAGGAACTGTCAGCAAATTGTTCACGGCCCGCGACATGGCCAAATGCGTGGCTTTAAGAATATTAAGAGAGTCTATCTCGCCGGTGTCACATTGCCCTACGCCTATCTCCACCCCGGCAAGATCTTTGAGAATATTGTAGAACCATTCCCTGCGCGATTCGGAAAGCTTCTTGGAGTCTGTCAACCCGTTCAGGAGACCTGTGCTTTCCTTTTCCAGCACCGAACGGTCAAAAACAACCGCCGATGCCACAACGGGTCCCGCCAGCGGCCCGCGCCCGGCTTCATCCACACCAGCAAGTCTGTTGTAACCCATTTCCCAATACTGGCGTTCAAATCCGAGCATAAGCGCCCAGCCTCTTTAGCTAGCCTGTATTTTTTCAGTTAACCGCGCCCTCTTGCCTGAACGTCCGCGCAGAAAATAAAGCTTGGCGCGCCTGATACGCGAGGATTTCTCCAACTCTATTTGCGCGATATGAGGAGAGTAAACAGGAAAAACTCTTTCCACCCCGACACCATAAGAAACACGCCGGACAGTAAACGTCTCTGTCGCGCCCTTTCCTTTTATGGCCACGACAGTCCCGGTAAATATCTGTATGCGGTCTTTGTCGCCTTCACGGATTTTCGTGTGAACCTTGATCACATCACCTATGGAAAAAATCTTTTTCTTTTCCTTGCCCTCAACCATCTTGTGAATCTTGTCTATAGCTGTTGTCATTTTTTCACCTCTGCAAATAAGTAGAAGACATAAAAATCATCCACCTGTTTTTATTCCATACTTTACTTTATTTTCCCAAAAGATCGGGCCTTCTCTCCATTGTTCTTTTTCTCGACTGCTCCTTGCGCCAAGTCATGATCTTCTCATGATCTCCCGATAGAAGCACGTCTGGCACTTTCATTCCTTTAAACACCGGAGGACGCGTATATTGAGGATATTCCAGCATTCCGTCGGCAAACGACTCGTCTTTAGCTGACCCTTCACATCCCAAAACATCAGGCAGTAACCGCACAACCGCGTCTATCACCACCGCCGACGCCAGCCCTCCATTCGTCAGCACGTAATCACCTATCGACAATTCGTCAGTAACCAAACCCTCCCTCACACGCTCATCCACACCTTCGTAATTTCCACAAACAAAAATCAAATGCTGCTCTTTTGTCAGTTCTTCCGCGATTCCCTGATCAAACCTTCTTCCTTGAGGCGTCATCAGGATCACCCGCGAAAACGGCTTTCTCACGGATTCAACAGCGTCGAACAACGGCTCTGCCAGCATCACCATGCCGGGCCCGCCCCCATAAGGCCTGTCATCCGTCGTCCGCCGCGTGTCTTTAGTGAAATCTCTAAGGTTGATCGTCTTAACGCGCACAACCCCTTTGTTCACCGCCCGCTTAAGTATGCTTTCCTCAAAAAAACCCTTCAACATTCCGGGAAAGATAGTTACAACGTCTATCTCCAGCGGTTCTCCCATAATTTTATCAAAAATCGGCCTCTTATATTCAAACACGCGCAACCAACAGATCCAGACCGTTATTTCTGTTCAGCATTAAGACGCGCTTTGTTTACCAGACTCCTAACCGTATCAGAACAAATAGCACCCTTCGACCGCCAGTAATCCACGCGCTCCAAGTCTAACTTGAAATTGGCGCCTGCCTTGTCAGGATTATACCACCCGACATTTTCCAGAATACGCCCGTCACGCGGTGACCGCGCATCCGCCACCACTATCCTGAAAGAAACCTTATTGTTCGCCCCGGTTCTCGTCAATCTAACCCGTACTGCCATATAGCCTCCATCCGTCTATTTAAGAAATATTTTTTTGAACCGGTCAAATTCAACCGCAAAAACCACGGATAATTACACTTTGTCCGCAGATTTGCAAGCCTTCTTGATCCTCTTTTTTAGGGCACCCTCAACCTTGAAAACCAGACCCGCCCCCTCCATAACCGCTTCAACCGTGTCTTTACCGTCCAAATCGCCCCTTAATATCTTCTCAGCAAGCGGTTGTTCTATGTGTTTTTCAATGATTTGACGCAATAATCTGGCCCCGGAAGCCTTGTCAAAACCTTTCTCCAGCAAAAACGCCTCCGCCTCTTTCCCTATCTTTAAGGTCTTCCCTTTAGCCTGCAAACGTTCCTTCACCTTCAACATTTCCAGATCAAGAATCTTGACCACATCTTCCCTGCCTAACTGCCTGAAAACAACAATCTCATCAAACCGGTTCAAAAACTCCGGCCTGAATACCTTCTTCGACTCCTCTATCAGCTTGACCTTCAATTGCTCATAATCCGCACCCTGCGTCGTCTTGCCAAACCCCATGCCGGCAAGAGTCTTGGCGGAATTGAAACCCATGTTCGACGTCAGTATCACCACCGTGTTCCTGAAATCCACACGCCTGCCAAAACTGTCCGTTAACTTGCCTTCCTCTAGTATCTGCAGAAGCATGTGCATAACATCCGGATGCGCCTTCTCTACCTCATCAAACAAAACCACCGAATACGGACGACGACGTACCTTCTCCGTCAACTGCCCGCCTTCATCATATCCCACATATCCCGGCGGCGATCCGACAAGACGCGATACATTGAACTTCTCCATGTATTCCGACATATCAAGTTGAACAAGCGCATCTGCATCACCAAACATAAATTTCGCCAGCGCCTTCGCAAGCAATGTCTTGCCGACACCCGTGGAACCAAGAAACATGAACGACCCTATCGGCCTGCTCGGATCTTTCAAGTCAGCCCTGGACCTGCGCAACGCCTTGCACACACTCAGCACAGCCTCTGTCTGGCCGACAACAATCTTTTCTATTTCCTTCTCCATACCCAGCAGTCTGGAAAGCTCCTGACCGGCCATTTTCTCCAGCGGAACCCCTGTCGTTTTGGCAACAACCGCGGCAATGTCTTCCTCTGTAATTACAAGCGCGCTCTGCTGATTCTTATCCTTCCACTGCTTGACCATCTCATCGAATTCAATGCGTTTTTTGCGCTCCTGATCCCTGAATTCCGCGGCCGCTTCAAACTGCTGATCGCTTATGGCTTTGTCCTTTTTCCGGCTTATTTCCTCAATTTCAGCTTCTTTTTCACGTAACATCGGTGAACGCTTTGTGGCAAGTATCCTCACACGCGCCCCGGCTTCGTCTATGGCGTCTATCGCCTTGTCAGGCAGAAAACGCCCGGTAACATAACGATCCGTCAGCCGCGCCGCCGCTTCCAAAGCCGCGTCCGCATATTTCGCGTTATGATGCTTTTCGTACCGGCTTCTGATTCCCTTTAATATCTCTATCGTGTCATTAACAGAAGGCTCATCCACCCGCACAGACTGGAAACGCCGCTCCAAAGCGGAATCTTTTTCTATGTATTTTCTGTACTCATTAAGAGTGGTGGCCCCGATACACTGCAATTCACCGCGCGCCAATGCCGGCTTGATGATGTTTGAAGCATCCATCGCGCCTTCCGCCCCCCCCGCCCCCACTATCGTGTGCATCTCATCAATAAACAGAACAACGTTTCCCGCCCGCCTGATCTCATCCATCACAGCTTTGATACGCTCTTCAAACTGACCCCTGTACTTCGTTCCGGCTATCATAAGCGCCATGTCCAGCGTCACCACTTTCTTGCCGCGCATATTCTCCGGAACATCACCCGCCACAATCGCACGGGCAAGCCCTTCAACCACAGCCGTCTTGCCTACACCTGCCTCGCCAAGCAGAACCACGTTGTTCTTGTTGCGCCTGCTTAATATCTGTATAACACGCTCAAGCTCATTCTGCCTGCCTATCACCGGATCTAATTCATCCTTCTTTGCCAGCGCCGTCAAATCACGCCCGAACATATTCAATGCCGGCGTCTTGCTGTCAACAGGCCTCTTCTCCTCCTGTTGCGAAATCGTATCGCCAGCCTCTTCCTCTTCCTCATACTCAAAATCAGGATTAAGCTCCTTCATCACTTCAGTTCGCACTGTTTCATAGTCAACATTCAAATTTCTCAGAACCTGCGCCGCCACTCCCTCTCCCTCCCGGAGCAATCCAAGCAGAATATGCTCAGTGCCTACATATGTGTGATTCAACACCTGAGCTTCCGCACCGGCCAGCTGAAGCACCTTCTTGGCCCGCGGTGTAAATGAAATATTACCAACCGTCTTGGTGGCCGCCCCCGGCCCTATCGCACGCTCAACCTCAAGACGAATCCTCTTCAGCGACGCGCCAATCCGCTCCAGCACCGTCACCGCCACTCCCTCGCCAAGCGCCACAATGCCCAGAAGCAGATGCTCTGTCGCCACACAATCACTGTCAAAATTACCGGCCTCACGCCTCGCCAGCTGAAGCACCTTCTGCGCCCGTCCCGTAAAATTAGCATAACCACTCATTTTTCAGCCTCCATAAAACAACTCGCCTGCCGTAATCAACTCTCAGGTAAAATTTCCCCGGTATTGATCCTCTGCTTGCCGGCAATCCGGTCGCGCCTGCCAATACCAGCTTCATGCATCCCTTCAAAACGAATCCCGGCCAGCTTTCGCTTCACCAGCTCAGCACGGCACTCATCCCTCTCCTGAGGACCTAATATACGCCCCATAGTTTTCTGCAGATGCCCCGGCTGGGTCAAGAGCATAATCTCGTTAATTCTGCATACCGGCAAACCTTTAATTACACCCATCTCAACACCAAGCCTGAAAACCGACAGCAATTCAATTGCCTCACGCGAGGAGATCAGCCTTGCGTTAGTCAGTATCCCGAAAGCACGCCCGATCCTGTCCATCAACTTCATCTTGCCGCCTTCCATCAAACGGGCGCGCGCATTACGCTCATGTCCGGCAACTTCTTCAACAATTTCTATCAGCCGCGAAATAATACCCTCTTCCGTTTCTCCCAGCGTTGTCTGATTAGACACCTGAAACATGCTTCCAAAAGCTTCCGTACCTTCACCCAGCAATCCCCTCACGGCAAAACCCATCTTATTCAACCCGCGCACAACAGACTCAACCTCATTCATCAGATAAAGCCCCATCAGATGCATCATAACGCTCGCGCGCAACCCCGTTCCCACATTCGTTATACAAGCCGTAAGATAACCCAAACGGGGCGAAAACGCGTATTCTACGCGCTTTTCCAGCTCTGAATCCAGCGCGTTCAGCTTGTTCCACACCAGCGATAAATTCATACCCGGCGACATCGCCTGCAACCGGAGATGATCCTCTTCGTTGATCATAACGCCTATACCCTCATCACGCGCCACAACCAGCCCACTGCCGTCACTCTTGGAACATAATTCATGACTGATCAAATGCCGCTCCTTGAGCACCTCTTTGTCAACCACGTCCAAAACACCCATGTCAAAAAAGAATGATTTTTCAAGACAGGAAATGTCACTCAAAACCTGATGCAGTTCAGCGCAAAGCTGTCCGCGCTCATCTTCAGACGCCGCATTAGGGAATCTATGCCCGTCAATATTACGGGCCAGCCGCACGCGACTGCTGATTATCACATCACTGGAATCATCCACCGAAAGCCATGATCCCATGCCTTTTATTAAATCATCCGTTATCATTTTTATTTACCGTTCCCCTGCACCATCTGGCTTTCCATTATGCCGTTGATCCTGTCTCTGAGCTTTGCCGCTTCTTCAAAATCCTGCGCATCAATAGCTTTCTCCAATGCTCTCTGCAAAGCCGAAACCTCTGCCAGAACACGCCTGTTCTCAGGCACCTTGCCGATATGCTTGTTCTCATTGTGAATAACCAGAAGCAAAGATGTCAATTCCTCCTCAAATGTTTCATAACATTTCGGACAGCCCAATAACGGCAGTTTGGCAAAATCAACCCCGCCCATCCGGCATGCCGGACAAACTCTTCCGTCGTCACCGGTTATTTCTTCGTCTTCAGGATTGTTCATACCAAAAAGAAAATCCGTTATATTCATCGGAGACTGCATATCCATACCAACCTGAGAAGCGCATTCCTCGCAAACCATCATATCCCTGACCACACCATCCTCTACGCGCTTGAGTGGTATATTGCCTTCATTTTTTCCGCAAAGCTCACACTTCATCCGATTAACTCCCTTAACTTGGAAAATAAAACCCGACAAAAAACAGCTGGAATATATTAACAATCATTCAGCCTGTAGAAAAGAAGAAATAAAAAACAAAAAAATGGTGCACCTGAGAGGAGTTGAACCTCCACGGCCTTGCGGCCACAGCGACCTGAACGCTGCGTGTATGCCAATTTCACCACAGGTGCATCAAAAGCCGGTAAATCCACTAAAACGACATGCTAAAAGAAGTTCCCTCCGCCTTCAAGAACAAAACACCTGCCTTTGTATTAACCCGATACCAACCAGCACCGTTTCAGAAAAGGTTTTTACACACCTGCATCACTTTGCTACGGTACACCATGCGCCTTGAGACCGGAAAAAACGGTTCAGGAATATAAAAAGGTCACAGTCATCCCATAATTAATATATGTTCATTATAAAAGCATTAATAGCTGGCATTTTTCAACCTATTCCTTAAATCGATTTTCAACATTTTGGACCTTGTTGCGTTATTGTTTGATTTTATCATCCATGTGCTGTCCCATAGCTGGCAATAAAGCCTGGTAAA
>JBFZFB010000072.1:0-6119 GCA_041306605.1 Lentisphaerota bacterium
GACATTGATGATTTGATGTTTGAGCCCGAATTGGTTGATTCCATGGACTCCGTCAGAAATTACACGAAAGAAGAGAAAGATGGGTTGAAAGATGCGGTAAGCCGTATGAGGGACGCGTTGCTTGCCAGTGATTATGTTACATGCACCACGGCATCGCTTTGCGAGAGAATCAGTCGTTTGAACAGGAAATGTTTCGTAATTCCAAATACCATTAATAACGCGCAGTACAGTTTGGCGGAGAAACTTATTTCCGGGCGGAAATCAAGCCGCGGAATACGAATAGGGTATCAGAGCGGAACGAACACGCATAACAGAGATTTTGCGCAGGCATCGGGAGCGCTTTATGATATTATGAAGGAGCATGAGAATGTTGAGTTCCATCTCATCGGCAAATTGGATATTGATCCCAAGTTTTCAGGTTTTGGAAAACGGTTTGTTCACTTGCCGTTTATGCCTTACATGGATCTGCTGAAGAACATTGCGGATCTGGATATCAATATCGCGCCATTGGAGCTGGATAATGTTTTTACGGACGCCAAAAGCGAACTGAAGATATTTGAGGCCGGGTTGGTTGAAGTTCCTACAATTGCTTCCCGGACTCGTACTTACTCTCAATGTATTACACACGGCAAGAATGGTTTTCTGGCGGGGCCCCCGGGTGAATGGCATGATGTTTTAAAACTGCTGGTGGAAAACAAAGAATGGAGAGTCAAAACCGGCAGGGAGGCCAGGGAAGATTTTCTGAAGAAATATTACGTCAAAAACGTTATTGATGATGTTGTTAAGATATACGAACAGATTATCGCGGAGCACACGAGGGTCTGAAATTTAAAAATCAGAAAAACGCGGGTCGTACTGGCTTAATCCGAATTGAGGCTCATAGAAATGCCTCCGGTCCACGCGTCTTTCCGGTGTCGCGCGGATCAGCATCCGGCCGTATCTGACTGGTTCCGGCGGCTTCTCAACAGGAATATCAAAGACTCTGGCAATGCGTGACTGCCATTTTTCCTTTTGTAAATCCTTTTGGCTTTTTGGCGGAGCGGGTTCAGGCTGAATGATATCGGGGACGAATATCTGGTCCGTCACTTTGAAATAATTTGATTCAACCATGTCTTTAATGCATCTGCGTGTGGGTAAAAACCAGTTGCTCGCGTCTTTTCTGTAAGGTTCGTTACCTTCCTGATCGAAGAAATAAAAATCAGTGTAAGAGCGCTGTGTGTCGTCTATTGCTCCGCCTTCGATGATAACCACTCCGTCCGGCTCAACCGCGTGGCGGACTTGAGTTAATCCGTACATGATGTGGGTCAGGTGATAGTACACGCCGAGAAACAGGACGACATCAAACCGCCGCAGAAGCTTGTTAAGTTCATACACGCTGACATCTCCGCGGTATTCTACTTTTGATTTGTAAATTTTATGTGCAATGCAGAAGCCTTCGTTTTCCGATACTGTTGCCGGGCGCAGGGTGCCGTCAGCTTGTTCCCAGCGTTGCGTGTTCATGTCGGTGGCCAGAACATAAGAAGCGCCTTTCCGTTCTGCGTAAAAGCTCCAGTAACCGTCCCAACAGCCAATGTCGAGGACGGATTTTCCGCGGAAATCAACTTTATCCAGAAGGTTTTCTGTGGCTTCCCATGTGCGCTTGAAGGATGCCGGCAGAACGCTTTTGGTGACAATGCCTTCGCCGAAGTCAAATTCGTGGTACCACTTGTGATTTTCTATTCTTTTTAGAAGTTCGCTGTCCATTTCATGTCCGTGGTTATTAATTTTAAACTCGAATGTTGATATTCACACATCACTTATATCATAATTACGAAAGATGAATGAATAAGCAAGGCGGTTTTTTCCGCTGAGGGTATTAGTTTATATGCACATAGATAACATAATGGATCTGGTTAAATCGCGGAAATGGTACCATATTTTTGAAATAGTGCCCGGTGTTTTTTCGGATGGAAAAGTGAAGGTGTATCCACGAGAGACGCTGGATACCTACGGTGTGCCGGCGGATTTGAATGGGAAACGCGCTTTGGACATAGGTGCATGGGACGGGCCGTACAGTTTTGAGCTGGAGAGGAGAGGGGCGGTTGTCACAGCATTGGATATTCAGGATCCGGACGCAACCGGGTTTAGTGCGGTCAAGAGATTGAGAGATTCTTCCGTGCAGTATGTGCGGTCGAATGTGTACGAGATGCCGGATGAATGGAAAGAGCGGTTTGATGTGGTTCTGTTTCTCGGCGTGTATTATCATCTCAAGAACCCGCTTCTCGCGTTACAGAATATTTGGAAGATCATGGCGCCGGGCGGCATGATCTTTTTCGAAGGGGCAGTGCTTGATCATGCGGAAAAGGTTGATTCATCCTGGCAGAAACATATTGATGTTTTGAAGAACATTTCTCCATTGCCGTTGTGTCTTTTTGCGCGGGAGGAATACTGCAAGGACCGCAGTAACTGGTCCATACCGACGCAGGCATGTTTGCATGAATGGCTGAAGGCGACAGGGTTTGAGATTGTCAAAAGCGGAATTAACGAAGAGGCGTCGCGAGGGTGGGGGCAGGCTGTCAAAAGTTCCGGTGGTGAACCGGCTGAGCATGATGTTATTTCTCTTGGCCGTTGGCGTAAACTTGATGAAATATTCTTTTTCTGGCGCAGGTGTGCAAGATGGATCAATCGCAAATTTGTTAAATGACGGTGGCCGTGTCAATTGTTTGATTGTTCTTGTGTTTTAAATCTGCGTCATTTTCTTTCATTACTTGTGTGGTTAATCAAGTCATGCTCAATGAGAAGGTGCCACGGTGTTTCCGGTATGGCTATTTTGTCTGTAAAGGATTCTTATAAGACGATCATGACATTGGTGATGGTTACTGGTGAGGAGTTCGTGTTTTCTATGCGAAGCAGTACTTCCGGCAGAGGAAGGTGGTCTTTGTTATCAAGCCAGAAAAAGTAGTTTGCCGTATTCTCTGTTTGAATTGACCGCATGTTCTCAAAAAAACTGGAATATGATCGCAAATCAGGATGGAGATGAACAGATATTGGTGTATTGTCGGCATCGCATTGCAGTTGGATTGCGGCGGAATTAAGGTTCGTGAGATTTTGAAGTTCTTCTATTCTTATATCAGCATAACTGGAACCCTGCAGAGTGAAATCTTGTTTTATCGCCGAAGCAGAAGAGCCGTTAATGGAATAATGGGCCTGCTGCCAGGCAGGTTCTTTCATTCCGATAAAGTCGAAAGATAAAGATTGGAGTCGGCAAATAGGTGTAATTCGAGGCAAAAGCTGGTTGTTATTCTGAAAAACAACAAGATCTCCCTGCGAGATGTTGCTAGCCGAATTTGGCTGATATAGATACAAGCCGCGTTTTCCAAGATACCGGAAGAAGGAATTAAAAGAGTGGATGTGTTCTGCTTTTCGACCTATGGATGATTTGTTTATGATGTCACGGATATAAGCGGAATTTTTATCAAAACTATACAGACGGTTCTCCGGCTTAACGGGCCAACAGCAGTTGCTTGAAGAATACGGCTTTAAAATTCCGGTAATATTAGCGATGTAGAACATTATCAAGGCTCCGGAAAATAAGAGCATGAGAACCATGCTGGCGAACGATATCATTTTGGGTTTGAAATAAGGCCATGAATCTTTCATTTGTGATAATCCGCCTGCGGCAATTATGGAAACAAGAGCAAAAGCCGGCAATACATTCCTGTAATCATAAGAGCGGGTATAAAACCACATGAGTATAAAAACGACGGACACAATACACAAAGGCCATGTTTGTTTATTGCGCAAGGAAGATAAAATCAGTACCGCAAGTACAGGTGTTAAGATGTGAAAATTCATAACACCGGATGGTAATAGCGACTGGTTCCGCGATATGAAAACGCGAAGTTTTTCAAGAGCGTCCCATGCTGAAGTTGAGAAAAGATCGGGCCGGGAAAACATTATGTCGTAAGAAAGAAGGCGCGAATTGTGATCTGCAAGGCTGTTGAAGTTTATGGAGAAATATATCTGGTGAAGATAAAATGGCGCCAGCAGTACAAGGGCAATTGTGCAGCAGGTGGCGAGGGGCCGGGCGTTTTTCTTGAGAGATTCATCTTTATACAAATACAATACTGCATATGCCATGAGGAATATAATCCATATTATTCCATGCGCTTTCATAAAGCCGGAGGCGAATAAGAACAAGCCAAGGGATCCCCATGCCAGATAAGGACGATCAGGAAACTCCCAGTTTTTGTTTAGTAAATCCAAGAGTACTGCCAGCGACAATAAATTCATGGCTGTTGCAGGTATATCCGCGTGGCCACTGCTGATCCAGCAGCATGTCTCATAATGGCCGAAGAACAATATGGTTGCCAGTGGCCATGAAATTTTAATAACGCGGCATATACGTATCATCGCAAGAAAAAGAAAAACAGGAAATATTATGTTCAGGCCGCGAAGCAGAAGTTGTTCGTCGGGTACACCGTTGAGAAATGATCCGGCAATTTTGTAATAAATGGAATATAAAGAGGGAAGCATCTGGCCGTAGCCTCCCATGCAGTAAGAACCCAGAGCATGCCGTTCCGCCATGTCGCAACCCCACTTGTCCCATGAAACGATGGCATCCCAATCTGTGAAAGGCTGGCCAACAAGGCGCTGGCCCAGATCGAGAAACATAATGGCAAAAAAGATATATGTTAAACGTTCCAGCCAGTCTGCCGATTGCCAGCTTTGACGTATGTTTTTTAGCGCGGAGAAGGGGTGTATGGCAGTAATACCCCAGAGTCCTAAAATTGAAAAAAGGACAAGGAGAAGAATCAGAGATGTTTTGTAGTAGATGCCGATTTGATAGAGAATAAAGACCGAACCGGTTGATATGGATATGCTTAGCCCGGAAACGAGCAGGATGCTGTTAATGATGCTTTTGCTTTTGTATTTTGCCGCTCTGATTATAAACAAGCCGGGTGCGGTTAAGATGATCAGGCTGATGATGGTGAATCGTATTAAAGAAGATGGCCCTTCTGGTGCTTTTACAAAAAGATGCAGCCATAAATAAGAGATTTTGAAAACAAGGAATATGCCAATCCATGCCCAGGCTTCATCCCAGAGATATTTTTTTTGTCAGATATAAAGCTTTTTTCATAAGGCCGTATACCTGTGAAATATACATTGTTTAAACGGTTGAAGTCCATTAGTTCATGCAAATAAAATTCATTAGCATAGATTGGCAAGCTGTGTCATATTGGTGTAAATAATAACCAGTTATTGGGATTGTTGTTTATTATGTCAAATTTAAAGAATATTTATGCTGAACCTGTTCTGGGTGTGCGCAGGGAGGATTGTCATTTTTATCATACGATGGATTTGCCGGGTGTGGGCAGGATAAAGGGCGAGTGGGAGTTGTCCAATGTGCTTGATGAATATTTGGGTGGAGTTGACTTTAGTGGTAAGCGTGTTCTTGAAGTTGGAACCGCAAGCGGTTTTCTATGCTGGCAAATGGAACAGGCCGGAGCGGATGTTGTCTCTTTTGATTTGGGGGCTGAATATCGGCCTGATAATTTAATTCCGGGCTCATGGGATAAGAAAAAATTCGTAGAATCAGCACAGGTATTTCAACGTGCGCTGAACAACTCCTACTGGTTTTGTCACGAGAAGGCGAATCTTAAAGCAAAAATGGTTTACGGAACAGTTTATGATATACCTGCCGAAATCGGGCAGGTAGACATAACCACATTATGCAGTATGCTTTTACATCTGCGTGATCCGTTTCTTGCATTGATGAGCGCCGCACGTTTGACGAAGGATCGTCTGATTATTACCGAGCCGTTGTGGACCAGAAATCACTACCGAGTGTCTTTGTTTATCAATGCAATCCTGCGGTTGCTGTTTCGGCGTCATGCGAATGCTACAGCGGGATCTTGTCCCTGGTTTACCATGCAAAAGTCGGATCAACAGCAGTTTTCCTGGTGGATGCTGCCTCCTTATGTGATTGAGAATTATATTTCTGTTCTCGGCTTCAAAAAAGAAAGAGTTATTTTCCATCGCCAGAAGCTTGAGGGCAAAGGCAATATGTTGATGTATACCCTTGTTGGCAGGCGTGAGTCAGAAGGAATGCAATCATTGTTGTAATTCCGTTTTTTAAG
>JBFZFB010000073.1:0-6115 GCA_041306605.1 Lentisphaerota bacterium
ATTGTCGGCTTCTTGGGTGCTGCCGCCTGGTCTTTTACCCCCTTCTGTGGTTTGGCCTTCACCGCCGGCGCCTGCTCAGAACTTTCCTCGGCTGCCCCCCTGTCTGCACCCCATCTTCCTCCCCCCTCTGTTCCCTCCGCTTCCGCAACATCACCCACTACTTCAAATTCATCCCTCTGCACTTTGGTAACTGAAGCAACACCTTCCTTGTAAAGCAACTTGCATATATCCTCAATCACAACTAACTGATGATTCAACTTGGCCACATTGTCAGGAGCAGGCAGAGGAGCATCAGGTCCGAAGTAACGGTCAAACCCGAAAGAAAAATTATCAACCATAACAACGCCATTCTGCTTGGCTTCATTCAAAAGCTCATTCTTCTTGTCGCCCAACAATCTCATAAGGAGAGACGGGCTTTGCATCACCTCTTCAAACTGATGCTTGGTTAACACATCCGTCAAGCGTGCGAACCAATCGTTTATAATTTTAACGTTTTCTTTTTCACGCTTCACATTCTCTTCGGATGGAAACGGCTTTTGCTTATAGAACCCTTCCAGCTTCTTTTCCGTCTGTTCAAGTTTTTTCTTGGTATCACTCAGCTTGCTTACACCCATAAACAGCAGTACTGTTGAAGACAACAACAGTATCACCGCTATAGATCCACCTATGACAAATATTAAATTTTTTCTCTGTATCATTGTTTACTTCCGGCTTTTCAAAGCATCCTTCAACACAATTCTAACTGTAAACTCTCTGGTATGCAGCTTCCTGGGCGGCTGTCTTTCTATCCTTGTATCCGAAGAAAAAGATTCCGACTGTTTCAATTTCTCAACAAACACTTCTATTGCCGTAGCCTCGGGCTTGTCAGATTTCTTCAGCTCATCTTCAAAACCAACCCCGTTTATAATTATATACTTCACGCTTTTAAGATCATCCTCCTCACCCTCTACATTAAGAGATGTCAACCACATCCCTTCCAGCAGGCAGGTATGAATTTCATTCATGATCTTTATCCATCTGGAACGGCGCGAAATAACATCTGCAACACATTCCACCTTGGCCAGCGCTGTTTCTTCAGAAGCAATCTCTGCCGCAAGGCTCTTTGATATTCCGCTGATCTTATTTATCCTCGAATCAACATCAGAAAGCTGATTGTTCGTCGTAACACGCGTGCGCCACGAATAAATGAACCAGCATAACAGGGTTAAAACAAGACCGGCCGCGGCCAAAGCAAAAAAAGGCTGACGCTTCCTGAAAACCTTCTTGGCCACAAGATCCGGTGGCATGAGATTCATCTCCACGGGACAAGCCAACCCGCTCCTGAGCGCCAAACCGGCAACTTCACCCAGCAAATGAAGGTCTTTCCCTATGAGATCAGCGTCTATCGCCGGACTCACAGCCACATTGGCAAATGGATTTAAATATTCAACCTGCACCCTCAACTTTTCCCTGAAAAACGTGTCTGTATGCGGCATGCTGGATGAACCACCCGTTAATAACACCAGCGTAGGCGCACCACCACCCTGCTGACTGCGATAAAAGTTTATGGAACGGTTAACCTCCGCGTGCAAACGGGTAACAACATTTCTCACAATTCTCGAGACTTTGTCCGCAACTTCACTGTCCGGCCCGGCATAAACACCGCCAAACGCAACAAATGCATTCGCTATCTTAATCTCTTCCGCTTCCGCAAATGGTATCTCAAACTCCTTTACAATCTCCTGCGTTATGGCATTGCCGGCAACTGGTATACTGCGACTGAAGATACGGTTCTTTTCAATGAAAATAAGATTCGACGACCGCGCCCCTATATCAAGGACCATGATACAGCCTTCTGTATCCGGATAACTATACCTCACAATATTGTATAACGCCATCGGTGCCACATCAACCACAATAGGCTCCATGTCAACCGCCAAGGTGCAATCCGTAAAACCTTTCACATTCTCTATCTTGACAGCCACAAGCATTACACTGAAACCATTTTCTTCATCACCTCCCATTATCTGATAATCCCACACCACCTCATCAATAGGAAAAGGAACATTCTGCTCCGCCTCATACTGGATCATCTGAAAAATCTTGTCCTTGGATACAGGCGGAAGTTTTACATAACGGGGAAAAACAATCTGACCCGAAACCGTCATGTAAAGAGCTGCCGGCTTGATGCCATGCTCACGCATAATATCGCGCAACGATGAAACAATATACGCCGACGTATCAACCTGACCGTCAGGATCAACTATCCCCAGCTTGCCAATACCATAATTAAGAAGCTCTATCATTCCGGATTTGCTCACTGCAAATTCGGCAACGACAAGCTTACTCGCGCCAATGTCTAAAGCTATTATTCTATCTGATTTCGCCACTACTGTATGACCTCATTGTCATCTATGTTAACAAACGCAAAAGGTGTATGAGCCCTGTCCAGCAAATATCCATCCCTTACCGTTACATTCTTATTTTCAACAACCGATGGATCCTTCCACCACTTGTCACGAAGCTTTATGGTTTCCTTGCTCTTATCCTCAACCACTGTTCCGTTATAAACGATCTCCACCGCCACAGCAACAACCGTTCCGTATCTCTTTATCGCGTTAGGATTCAAAAAAACCGTACTCTTGTGATCATTACCTTTTTCTATATCCACATACCTTACACTATTCTTATAAAGACTAAATGCCGGCTCACCATCAGCACCCTTGGTCCCTGCCATGACGTAATATTGAAAAACAAGATTGTCAATCCATTCAGGAGCAGTATCGTATATCACCTCTATCTGCTGCCACTCTTTCGCAATTCCTTTGCCCCTCTGCACCGTGGTGCTATATTCAGGTGTCTTAACAGCACTATTGCCAAGGCTCTTGATTCTTAAAACCTGCTGAGAAGATCCCTTCCCACTCCCACCACCTGCCGAAGCAGGTTTGGCCTGCCCGAAAACCACATCCCCGCAAAATACCGCACCCAGCAAAAACACCAAGGAAACAAACAAGTAGAATTTAAGTCTGATCATGACGACCTTCCTTTCAGCCCCTAGAATAATCCATAGTTAACCGGATTCACATACCCCTAAAACAAAACGTGTTCCCCATGTAAGCAAATTTATACGCGCAGAGCAAAAGTTTTTTTATAATATATGCACTTTTTTGCCATATTACCGGACACATCAACCATCCCCGGTTGCAATAACCCCAGCATGCACCATACAATCAACCAATAAACGAACGTTACACCAAAAAGCAAAAACATCCTATCAATTAATGCGTTTCTTTTGCCAAAAATAGGTAAAAATAGCATTGACCTTATATGCAGAATGAGATACGCTATTATTGTAAAAAGTAAGTGGTGTGCTGGCAGGTATAAGCAGAAAATAAAACATTCAAATACGCACTGGAGGTTACAGATAATGTTAAACCGTCAGGAAAAAGGTAATTTTATCAGCTTATTAACAATAATAGTCACTATTGTGCTTGGTTTGACACAGATACAAACATCCGCAAACACAATAAACGATATCCCCTACAACGACTCATTTGAAGATTACTCCGTAACCAGCACTAACGGCACCGATGTCATCGGCACCAATGGATGGTACGGAATAGTCGCTAATGTCGCTTTGGTAATAACCAACTCGTATTCATTCGGCTACGAATATCCCCTCAACACCGAAACACATAACCAGAATCTTTATTATGTGGATTCAACATGGAACCCTTTTAACTATACAGAAAGAACTAATATATGGGTCGACATAATGGTACAGGCAATACCAACAATCGCTCCGCCAACCGAAATAGCCACAAACGCTTTGGTTGCCCTATATATGAATACAAACGGCCATTTCGTCGTCCGTCACGCTTATTATGCCGAGGACTTCTCTACTCACTATGAAACATGGACCGAATTGAATCACCCGCCTGTAGCTTCAGGCAACTGGGCCCGCGTCACCGTAATGTTCGATTTCATGACCGATCAAGCACCTGATAAACACTTTGCCATATCCATCAACGGCAGTGAACCCATTTCCAATGCTCTCGCGTATTCCACCTTTTACATGGGCGAAGACCTCCCTGTTGCCGGCGGCATCTGGTTCTATAACGCAGACAGCTGCGACGGCGGCGGGAACTGGTATGTCAGTTCAGTCGCGCTTGAAGGTATCGGCATGATAGATGATTTTGTGGTAACAGATGTCGAACCGCCGGAAGGCGGCGGTGGCGAAACCGTAACCGCACAGGGAACACCATATACATGGCTTGATCAATACGGCCTGACTGATCACGAAAACGATGACCTCGAAGATCAGGACGGTGACGGTTTATACACCTGGCAGGAATATCTTGCCGGCACAATTCCCACAAATAAGGGTTCTGTATTCCAAGTTCTCGACATTACACGGATCAATACGTCAAACCGCATAGTCTGGTACGGCACAACCAATACCGGCATATATACACCGTTCCTAATGTACCGTTCAACAAATCTCATTTACGGCTGGTCTCTTATTCCTACAAACATACCCAGATCCGGAGCTGACTCGAATATATGGTGGGATCAGGCCGTCCCAGCCATGCAAAGCATTTGGTACAGACCTGCTGTGCCAACGAATCATTAAACCTTTTCTAAAGGCCAATGAAGGTTAATATGTCAGCCTTCATTGGCACAGGAAATTGCCTCATAAAAAACACATTTTTCAGCTTTACGCGCCTTGACTTTTATCCGTTTTAGAAGTAATATTATTACGTGGAGATACAAGCCCATAAGGGTAGTTTTCGTATAAGGGAAAGCCGAAAATAAAGGTTGTTTTAAAATGAGTATTTTTCAAACACAGAAGATGACAAGGCCTCTCTATCACAGGCTGGCGCACTATTTTATTCTTTTCAATATATTGACAGCCTTCTTATGCAATGTCAGCCCGTCTTCCGCCGAAGTTGTAATCAACGAAATCATGTATCACCCTTACGATGTGTTCGGCATAACAAACAAAACAGAATACGTGGAAATCTACAACTCTGGAACAAATACCATTGACCTCTCTATCTACCGGTTTGACAACGGTATAGACTATACATTCCCTCCCGGCACCATGCTCGCCACAGGCGCTTATCTGGTAGTATGCGAAAATATACCCGAATTTACAAATGCATATCCAACAGTTACTAACTATTTAGGTTACTACAACGGCGTACTAAACAATGGAGGAGAAAGAGTGACCCTCTCCTGCCTGACAACAGGAGCATGGATCACTACCGACACCATTGAATACGTCGATATAGGAGCTTCCGATGGTGACAATCCTTCTCTGGAACTCGTCCATCCCGGTTTTGCACGCATGCGTAATATGTGCGCTGGCGCATGGAAAGTATCAGCAACAAGCGGAACACCCGGCAGGGTAAACAGCGTTTACACCAACAATCCCCCGCCTGTTATAGGAGACGTCAACCACACTCCGGCCCTGCCCCCATCAGGCGGCACAATAACCATTTCAGCCCGCGTAACAAGCCGCGACAGCGATGTTCTGGATAGCGTAACCCTGCTCTACCGCAAGGATCAGTTATCACAGGGCGCGTGGAGTGAGACCCCCATGTGCGATACAGGCCTGAATGGCGACCTCGTCGCTAACGACGGCACATACGCGTGCCGCTTCCCGCCATACGGCTCAAGCTTTACACCTCTGACAAACGAACTTCTCGAGTTCCGCATTACAGCCACTGCCACCAACGGCGTCACCATGCCTACTCCCGCCCCAATCGAATCATGGACAGGCGTAACCAACGGACCTTATTCATACCTCTGCTATTTCGGAGAAGATACAGCTTATGACGGCGAATATGTCACCTATCACATTCTTATGACTGCCTCAAACAAGAATCTGCTTGAAACACGCGATAAGTACAATGACACACAGCTGGATACAACCTTCATAACAACTGACAATTACCTTCTATACAACTGCGGCGTCAGATACAGAGGTGGATCCAGTAGGCTGTACGGCGAAAATTACCGCGTCGAAATTCCGAGCGGAGAAACTGTCGACGGTTACCGCGATATGAATCTTAATTATGATAATTGCCAATTACAATATATAGGCATGTCGGTTATCAAACAATCCGGATTC
>JBFZFB010000074.1:0-2787 GCA_041306605.1 Lentisphaerota bacterium
TAAAACGTTTGACCGCATCATGGAAAAAAGAAAGACGAGGATTAAGCGAAACCATACTTGTGAACAACGGCCCAAACTTCATCTCGTCACTGATAATTCGTGAGAAACGGGTAATGCTCCCGTATACTTTTAGTCAATTCTGTATTTGGAAAAAGTTTCTTAAAAAATATCATGAAACAGCCGCATAAATTCATGATGGACCCTATTTCATATATTCCTTGACGGTGATCTCACAAGAGCGCAGTATCCGATTGAACTTAATAATTGAACTCCTGAAAAAGTCTAGGGAGCGGATAAAATGGAAAATTCATTCTGGGCAGCTTTGAGTGCCAGTTTATTGGCCGCATTTGTGACTGCAATTGGCATTTATACTATTCGTCACTTCGAGGCATGGGGTCGAAAATACAGTATTTACTTTGTCTGCTTCGCCGCCGGCGTGTTGATTTCCGTCTCTTTCTTACATATCACTCCGAAGTCCTTCGAGATGAGTGAAAATGCCCCCGCCTTCCTGCTCCTCGGCTTTGTCCTGCTGCATCTGTTCAACCGGTTTATTACAGCCTTCGTCTGCGAGCAGGAACCGGATTCTCAATACGGCATCGGATTGGTATCCATGATCGGCATCGGATTTCATTCCTTTATCGATGGATTCGTGTATTCGATCACCTTTACCGTGAGCATTTTTACCGGTATGCTGGCCGCCATTGGCATGGTGCTGCATGAATTCCCCGAAGGACTCATAACCTATCTGCTCTTGTTGCGCGGGGGATTCAGTGAAAAAAAATCTCTGATTCTCGCTTTTTTTGCAGCATCGTTGTCAACGCCTCTGGGCATGCTGGTTTCGTATCCCTACCTCAGCCGGATTGACAGACCCCTGCTCGGCACCTTGCTGTCGGTCTCGGCAGGAGCCATAGTCTACGTGGGTGCCACGCATCTATTACCCCAGGCGGAGAAGGAGCATCAAAAGTACAGTCTTTTCGCACTTGCCGCCGGCATCATAGTCGCTGTGATCATCGTGCTGTCCAAGTGAAGATTCTAAAAACTTATCAGTTGACCATAAGGTAAGCGTAAGGTAAGCGTAAGGTAAGCGGGACGCTCTTTAATAATTTAATTGACATCGCATCCGTTGGACATTAAGACCATGACATGCCAAGAACAGCAAGATTAGATGCTCCTGGCGTTTTGCACCACGTAATGATCCGAGGTATAGAGCGCAGGAACATATTCCGCAGCAATAGAGACCGTGAGGACTTCATTGAAAGACTTGCGGTTCTCTGTCCCGGGACACGGACAATCTGTTATGCGTGGGCTTTCATGTCCAATCATGCCCACTTTCTTTTCCGGACGGAAGCGCAGCCACTGTCCAGACTCATGCGACGCCTCCTGACGGGTTATGTTATCGGGTTTAACCACCGCCATAACCGTAACGGGCAGTTGTTTCAGAATCGTTACAAATCTGTCATCTGCCAGGAAGAGAGTTATCTGCGAGAATTGGTCCGCTATATTCACCTGAACCCCATTCGGGCGGGAATGATCCAAACGCTTGAAGAATTGAAAAGCTATAAATACTGTGGCCACAGTTCTTTGATGGGAAAAGCGCAGAGGCAATGGCAGGATACAGATTATGTCCTCGGCTATTTTGGAAAAGGCAAGGCTGAAGCGAGGAAGAAATATGAATCTTTTGTTAAAGCGGGGATTAATCAAGGTCGGAAGGAGGAATTGACTGGCGGTGGATTGATTCGAAGTCTGGGGGGTTGGACGGAAGCCCGAGAGGCCCTGAAGGGTGGCGTTCATGTCATGAGTGATGAACGAATCCTGGGCGATTCGGATTTTGTCGACTCAGTTATTTCACGATCCCGGGAACACTATGAGCGGAGACATAAGCTCAGGCGGCAGGGATATGATCTGGTTCGTATAGCCGAAAGGGTTTCTGAAGTGTTAGGGATGAGCCCGGATGAAGTATTTTCAAAGGGGCGACAGGATAGGAAAGTGAAGGCAAGAAGTCTCCTATGTTTTTGGGCTGCAAGAGAATTAGGCATGTCTCATACGGCCCTCGCTAAGGCATTGGAGATGAGTATAGCCGGTGTCGGATTCTCAGTGGACAGGGGCGAATCAATCGCAAAGGAAGGCAATTATTTCCTTTCCCAGGATTAACGTACAGAACGAAAAGAAATTGGCAGTTGCCTAATCCATAAAAAATTCTGGTGACCTGTCCGCAGATGGCCGAACCGCATCAAAGCGGACTGGTAAATCCAATGCGCTTCTTTACCTGCCTGTTATGTGGAGCGTTCGGCGAGCAGATTGAATAGGTATCCAAGGGGGAAAGCCTAGTTGACAAATAAGCCTGACTTACCTGAAAATCCTGTCGGATTTATCAATCACTGTCTTAGGCGTGGACGAGTTTTCTGGACGTATCATGTCAACATGCGACTGGCCGGCCGGTTCATCGCCAGGGATTCCATTTTAAAGGCCGTCGATGCAATTGAGATTGTCGAATCATATCAAGATGATAAGTACCTTACGAGCTATCTTGTTCTCGGTCGATTTGGTGCCGATGTATTTCATGTAGTCATTGCAGTGGACGTGCCTGGTGATAATATTCGCATAATTACGGCATGTCGGCCGAATTCGGCTGAGTGGCTCGATGACATGAAAACGAGGAGGCCAAAACGATGAAATGCGGCGTATTTGGTGGAGAACTAACGAAGGCGAAGACGGATTTACCTTTCAAGGTCAATGAAAAAAGTATTGTCATTGTGAAGGAGCTTCCCGTTTTGAAATGAGCAAATT
>JBFZFB010000075.1:0-7573 GCA_041306605.1 Lentisphaerota bacterium
CACTGATGCCAGCATGCTGGTCTATTCCGCCAATGATCAAGGTTTCTCCATTCGATTCAACACACCTCTACACAAGATTAAAATGCCAACCACGGAATCCCTTATAGGTGGCGGGGCATTAATGGTGACCATTGACAATACTCTACAAGAGGTTATTCGCTACACAAATGCCTGCCAGAGCAAATTCGCCCGCGCCAGCAGATACCTGGTTGAACTAGAGAAATACAATGAGTCCATAGCAAAAGGCGAGACAAAGGAAAAACCATCCGTCGAACCGGACCCGGGAGAACGGACGCGCTGTTCAAAATGCCACCTTTTACTGCCGGAAGGAACCCGTGTTTGCCCCGCATGCCTTGACAAAGGCAAAGCCATTCTCCGCCTTCTTGCTTACATAAAGCCGTATTGGCGCCAGACAATTCTTATCTGGACATTGATGTTTCTCGGCCTCGGCCTCAGCCTGATTTCGCCGTATTTGACCAGACCTTTGATGGACAAGGTGCTTGTCCCTACCGTAGAAAGGTCAATAACTGACCGCATCTCTCTTCTCGGATGGCTGGTTGCCGGACTTCTGGCAGTGCAGACCACCAGCCAGCTGGTTGGTATCATACGCGGCAGAATGCTGGTAAAGCTGGGAACAAGAATTTCGCATGATCTGAGGGTACAGTTATACGCGCACCTGCAGTTACTCTCGCTCCGTTTCTTTCAGAAACATCCTGTCGGAGCCATGATCTCCAGAGTTACGCAAGATACACAATCTCTGGAAAGTGTTCTCGTGGACGGAGTTCAACATCTAGTAGTAAATATCCTCACGCTCATCGGTATCGGCACGGTCCTGTTCGTCATGAACTGGAAGTTGACACTCCTGATCCTTATTCCTGTACCAGTGGTAATCTTTGTATCCAAGCGACTATGGCATCGCATTAGAAGTCTGTGGCACCGCTTCTGGCATTATCGTTCCAGGCTGACTTCTACGGTAAGCGATACTTTATCTGGCGCTCGAGTTGTAAAAGTTTTCGCCAAGGAGGCCGACGAGACCGAAAGGTTTCGCGGCAAGAGCGAGGAAATGCTGGCAGCTGATCTAATAGCTGAACAGACATGGACAACCTTGTTTCCCATACTGTGGTTCATCACCAGCACTGGATCTCTGCTAGTCTGGTACGTGGGTGGCAGACAGGTGATCGGCGGAAACATGACGCTCGGAACCATGATGACATTTTTGGCCTATCTTGGCATGTTTTATGGCCCTCTTCAGTTTTTGAGCCGTATAGCGGATTATATGGCGCGGTCGCTCACATCCGCGGAGCGAGTCTTCGAAATACTCGACAGCGACCCGGACGTTAAAGACGCCGAAGATGCCGTTGCCTTGCCTGTGATTCAGGGACATATTGAATTTAAAAACGTAACGTTCGGATATGAATCATACAAACCTGTGCTCAAGAATATATGTCTGGACGTCAAGCAGGGAGAGATGATTGGTCTTGTCGGAAGGAGTGGCTCAGGAAAAAGCACTACGGCCAACCTGATATGCCGGCTATTTGAAGTACAACAGGGAGAAATACTTGTGGATGGTGTTAATCTCAGGAAGATAAGACAAAAGGATTTGCGGTCTCAAATTGGCGTTGTTCTGCAGGATACCTTTCTGTTCAATGGAACCATAGCAGAAAATATCGGCTACGCAAAGCCTGATGCGTCACGCGAGGATATCATGGCTGCGGCAAAGGCCGCCAACGCGCATGACTTTATTATTGATAAATCTGAAGGCTACGACACAAAAGTCGGCGAACGTGGACAATTACTTTCCGGAGGTGAGCGTCAGCGTGTTGCTATCGCGCGCGCCATCCTTCACAATCCGAGAATATTAATTCTGGACGAAGCAACAGCGTCGGTGGACACAGATACAGAAAAGCAGATACAAGATGCCATTGCCCGCATGGTTAAAGGCCGGACAACATTCGCCATAGCACATCGTTTAAGCACACTGCGAAACGCCAGCCGGCTGGTACTACTCAAGGACGGAGAAATAGCCGAGATTGGAACGCACCAGGAACTTATGAACAAGAATGGCGAGTTTCACCGTCTTGTAGAAATGCAAAAGGAAATGTCAACAATGATTGCGGTGGGAGCATGACAACAAACCAGACAAAAACAGAAAATGACGTCACGCATTGCAGCTTAACTCTAGTGGAAGCAGCCCAGCTCAACCTGATTGAAGCCGGCAAAATAAGATTTTCAAAGACAGGGTCCCGTCTGGATATGATCATGGAAGACGGCAAAAAGTATGAAAAGATAACTATTCGCCGCGCGTTTCCATTATCATTGCCTACTTGCTATTACAGTGCGAGAGACTCTGACAACAAGGAGATAGGCATACTGTTCGAAATCGAAAAATTGGACAATGAAAGCAAACACATTCTTAACCTTGAGCTTGAGCGTCGTTATATGGTTGCAATCATCAGAAGAATTATTAAAGTCACGGAGCGTTTTGGCACGGTGGACTGGAGCGTGGAAACAGACCGCGGAGCATGCCTGTTTACAACTCGGGACCTGCGCGAAAATGCCATCCGCATGAGCGAAAACCACTACCTGATTACTGACGTTGAAAACAACCGCTTTGAAGTTCCTGATCTGAACGCATTAGATCAAAACAGTCAGGCTCTGCTTATAAGACACCTGTAAACAGTGGAAAACACATACTTTTACCCGATTTCCCATGATTTCCATTTCGATATTGCTGTACAGCCAGTTATCACTATAATAATGAACTTATTTCTATGAAAAAACCGCTCATACACAACATCTGGCACGGCTTAAAGACCTTATTTGTCGGTCGCGCCCGCGATTTGGGAGATGAAAAAATCTTCCAGAAAATCTCTCTTATAGCATTTTTCGCCTGGATAGGATTGGGAGCCGATGGCCTGTCATCAACATGTTACGGCCCGGAAGAATCGTTTCTGGTGCTTGGCGCGCATCTGCATCTCGGTATTCTGGTAGCCCTTGCTACCGCGCTGACAATTATAGTCATCAGTTCAAGCTATATGCATATAATAGAGGCATTTCCAAGCGGCGGTGGCGGATATCTCGTGGCCAGCCAGTTGTTGAGCCCTACGGTTGGAATGGTCTCCGGTTGCGCCCTGCTGGTTGACTATGTTCTTACTATTTCGCTCTCTATCGCCAGCGGAACTGATGCGATCTTCAGTTTTCTTCCGTTTGAATATCAGGGATATAAAGCTTTGGTCGCAACGGGTGGCGTGTGCCTGCTAATGTTGATGAACCTGCGCGGAGTTAAGGAGTCTGTTCTGCCTTTGATCCCCATATTCATGCTCTTTGTATGCACTCACGTTTTCGTAATCCTTTATGCTATATTCACGCACATTCCTATCGCGCATGAAGTGTCTGGCGTTGCCGTGGGTAGCCTTAAAAGCACCCATTCTACACTGGGACTTGTTGGCATGCTGTTGTTGGCGCTCAGGGCTTATAGCATGAGCGCCGGTACTTATACCGGTATAGAAGCTGTAAGTAATGCCATTCCCATGTTAAGAGAACCACGCGTCGAAACGGCAAGAAAAACAATGCGCTACATGGCTATTTCACTTGCAGTTATGGCCGTCGGCATCATGATGGCCTATATCCTGTACAAAGTCGAATCACAAGTAGGCAAAACAATGAACGCCGTTATGCTGGAAACCCTCTCTGCCGGCTGGCATTCAACCAATGCAAGAATTTTCATCATGATCACACTCTTCTCTGAAGCCGCCATTTTGTTCATTGCGGCCCAGACAGGTTTCATGGGCGGACCACGGGTGCTGGCAAACATGGCGCTGGATAAGTGGGTGCCAACATCGTTCGCCATGCTAAGCGACAGGCTTGTCACTCATAATGGCATAATACTCATGGGCGGAGCGGCAATTGTCCTTATCCTCACCACCGGCAGTTCTGTTCGATTTCTTATAGTTATGTACAGCATGAATGTATTTATCACCTTTGCGTTGTCACAACTCGGCATGGTACGCTATTGGTGGCAAAGGAAAAAACGCGATGCAAAATGGAAACGAAAACTCTTTGTTAACGCTTTCGCCCTATTGCTTTCCCTATTCATCCTGTTTTCGGTAACATTTTTCAAATTTCTAAAAGGTGGTTGGATTACGCTGGTGGTAACCGGCTCTCTGGCATTTATCGCCTTCCATATTAAACGCTATTACAATCGCACCAGTAAAATGCTGAAACGTCTTGACTCGCTTGTTGAAGCCGTAGAACTGGAAAAAAACAAAGAAACCAAATTGCCGCCGATTGATCACAAAGCCCGTACTGCAGTGGTAATGGTTAACGGATTCAACGGACTGGGCCTGCACACATTATTCGCTATTATACGCATGTTCGGCGGATCCTTCAGGAATTTCATTTTCGTGCATGTTGGTATAGTTGACGCCGGCAATTTCAAGGGCAAAGAAGAAATGGAAAACATGGAAGACCATATCAAACAACAGTTAAACCGTTATACGCGATATGTTAATGGCTTGGGATTTCATGCTGAAGGTTTTCTCGCCATAGGCACCGATGTTATAGACGAAGTTGAAACATTGGCTCTGAAAATCGGCAAAAGTTATCCCAATATGGTTTTCTTCGGCGGGCAACTGGCGTTTAAGGAAGAAACCATTCTCAATCGTTTGCTTCACAACCAGATCGTCTTCGCAACCCAGCGCCGCCTCTATCACCTTGGGCTTCCTTTTGTTATACTTCCAATTCGTGTGTAAAAGCCAGCACAGATTTAATTCCGAGATTTTACTGATAGCAGTCATTGCAACCGTCATGTGATGAAAGATAGTGGTCCAAGCATCTGCCCCAGCGCCCCTTTTCAGTCGGAGGATTTCAAACCGTCCGATGACGAAAATCAAAGATGTCCGGAGCCTCGGCTCTGTTATAAAGGGCTGTCTTTCTTCTGGTCTTGAAGAATTCTCAACCGGAACAGCCCAAGTATAGCGGCAAAAACAAGAAGGATAATGATCGTCGCCCAATTTCCGCTTGATGAAACACCTAAAGCATGTGTCAGATCATTGGCCTGAACAACTCGTTGCAATGCTCGCAGCACCACTAGAATGACACCTATCGTAAGCAAAGCGCGATTCTTTACAGGGTTCCAAGCGGCAACACCCATTCCTATACCAAAAACAAGCATATACGTTCCCACCATACGAGCAAGGAACAAAGCTGATGCATCAGGAAGCTTAGTTGCCCCCATAAGGCTTTTTGCAGTTGAATCAATCAACTCGGAAGGGCAATTTAGAAGCACCCCAAATGTCACATGATACAGACATACTAGCCAGACAACCGCCCTGAAGAATACATACTTATTCTGCATATAACCGCTCCTTTCTGTTCATTAAGCAAAAGTATCAGATCTTTTTGAATATGCAAGCTAACAACTGCCATGAAGTTCTTCATACTCCTTCGATCCAATGCATGATTTATCACTAAAAAAATGCAAACATCCTTTTACCGGACCTGTAGATGTGTAGAATGCAGACGCGCAACGTGTTATTCGCTGTTCGTCAAGGAACATAGCCCCCTTGTAATTGCTTATTCCAACGTTCACCAGTGAATATTTCCGTTTTGACAGCAAGAGGCCCAACGCTATACCCAAGCTCTCCAATAACCGGCCCGGCCTCACCGAAATTATCAAAAAGAAAGCTGGAATCAGATATTTCGAAAGTAGTGATTTCCGCATACGGCTCCTGCCCATCTTGCGATACACTGACAAAAGATCTATCAGCTTGTTAAGAGGTTTGACACCTCTAGGAGTCCTGACGAACAGAATATGAGCCCCGCAGTCGGGATGAGTCTGGATACCCCAAGGCAAGTATGCTGGTAACGGCAATACATCATCAATGTCAAAACCGTACCTGCCTCCAGCTCTAAGAAGACTGGTTATGACCTGCTCTCGATCCGCTGAATCCTGAAGAGCAAGCTTATATCTGCCCATAGGCGCAGCACTAGCAAAGGTCATATTCTTAACGCTAATCCCTAAATCCAGGCCATGAGCCAGGAGATCGGCAACTTCATCCAGGTTGTATTTGGTAACCGTGCAATTAAGCCCGATGCTGAGTCCAGCTCTAAATGAGTTTTCTATTGCCCTCTTTTTCTCTTTAAGATAATTGCGCCCGAGCTTCTCCAGAACCTCCGTGTTTAGAGAGTCAAATTGCAGACAAATTCTTGTAAGGCCCATTTCTTTAAGCTTGTAAGCTAGCTGATCATTGGTGCCAAGCATGTATCCGTTCGTAACTATCCCTACACTAAACCCCATCCCGCTAATACGCTTCACGATTTCCAGAACATCCGGATGGATTGTAGGCTCTCCTCCAAACAAATGCAGCAGCTGTCCTCCCTGGTGTCGAACCTCTTCCGCCCGTCTACAAATCTCTTCCACGCTGAGATAAACCGCATTTTTGGAATTTGTTTTTGCACTCGCACCACAAACAGTACAACTTAGATTACACGCATTGGTTATGGATATGTAATTAAGAACATACCTCATTCCAGTCAGAACATTATTATCTCTGAGATCAGTAGAGCTTTTTTTCCTAAGAGCCAAAAACATTTCGGCATTTGACGACATCTCGTATTTTAGATCACCTTTCGGACATCGGACAATACCGCATATCGTATTTTCTTCTCTTACTAGTTCAGACTCATGCCATGAGTTGCAGCTGTTACAGAATGCCCTGGTTTGAGCAACAATCATCAATTACCTCCTGAATTTCCCTGACCAAAATCAGCAGTACAGCAGGGCAACAATACCCCGTTCCTGACAATTGCGGTCGGACAATATTCGCAATGTATCAATCCTCCGTCATCTGTACGCAGGGGACCATTGTCGTAAGCAATCATTTTATGACGCAAGATTGCTGAAGGAGCAGATAACGCTACAAGGAACCTTACCAAGTGTCCAAGTCGCAATGTGGATAATGCGTTGATCACGACCCTAATGAGTGTTAGAAACGGTTTTTGTGTCGTTTTGTGCGTGTACCGCCCGGAGAAGATCTTCGGGATCATGATCATTATATGGTCAGACAGATTGGATTGTATACGAAAAAGCATACGATTATCGCCGTTATATACTACCGGCACAAAATATGACAGCCAGACAGGATCTCCATTTGCAGTATCCGGTATATAAGCGAACGGTTCCAGCCCGTACTCCTTTTGGTAGAAAGAACGTATGGCCGGAACGTCCAGCGATGATCCTTCACTGAAAATTCTATTTCTATCTTCGATAGACATCATTAATCCCGGATCTATACCCTTAGAGATGTAGAGAAATGATATGTCAGGATTATTGAAGACAAAATTACTAAGCTTCTGCAGAAAAGCACGACAATCATCATAAAGCGTCGCGGAAATCGAGACATCAAGCTCACTGGTCACGGCCATATAGATAAGTTCCGAAAGACGTTTTCTTACATCATCAAAACCCGCGCTTACAGGAAGGTCCGGCCTTTGCTGTCCAAGATCGACATGAAAAAGTATAGAATCCAATCCGCTATCACTTAACCTACTTATGTAAAGCTGATCCAAAAGC
>JBFZFB010000076.1:0-9979 GCA_041306605.1 Lentisphaerota bacterium
TGCCGTTTTTTTCAAGTGCTTCAATTTCACGCATGCGTTTAACGCGGCTGTGGATGGTTTTGCTGTTTGTCAGCGTTCCGCCGAGCCAGCGTGTGACGACGAACGGCTGTGAGCAGTCAAGCGCGGCCTGTTTTACTACTGTCTGCGCCTGTTTTTTTGTTCCTACAAAGAGGACGCTGTATCCTCGAAGTATCACGTTATGCAGAAAGCTCATGGCTTCTTTTATCATGGCCAGTGATTTGGCGAGATCAATGATATGAATGCCGTTACGTTTGTCGAAAATATAATTCCTCATTTTCGGGTTCCAGCGTTTGGTCTGGTGTCCGAAATGAAGGCCGGCCTGCAACAGGTCTTGTACCTGGATTTCCTTGGGTGATTCTGTCTGTACGGTTTCTGTCTTGTTTGTTTCTTCTGCTATAATTGCCACAATACTCTCCTTGCTAACTATGCTCGCGAAACGCTTTAAAACGTTTTCGTCTGCACGTAATCCGCTTTATTCTCCCATCGTGGCGAGGGGAGAAGTTCGCTTCCGTCCCAACGCGTCTTGCCCCGAGGCAAAGATGCGATACAGGGACTAATTAAGGGGGGTGACAATATCACAAATTATATTTCATGCAAGGGAAAACATGCGGAAAAATCATGAAACTATAACATTCAAGCGTGATTAAATGAGTGTTGAAATGGCGCGCCGAACGGGTTAAGGTATGAATTTACGATTTGGGCACAGTTTTTATGTGGATTTGAAAGGGTTGTAAGAATTAAGCCATTTACAGAAGAAATTAGACAGACAGGATAACCCTCAGGTCCGGAGGACCTTCCCCTCAGGTCCGGATGACCTTCCGGGTCAGAGGACGGGTCCGAGGACAGGATATGATAATTTAGATAGGGGAAACGTGACCAGTCTTATCATGTTAATCTTTTGGAACAGAAAGTCAAAGGGATGGAATATAAAGATATAACTGAAAAGATCATTGGTTGTGCTTACAAGGTCTATAATAAAATGGTCTTTGGCTTTCTGGAATCTGTATACGAGAAATGTTTATTTCTGGAACTTCATAGGGCAGGACTGAAAACAGAATGTTGGAAGGCTCTTTCGGTAAGTTATGCGGAAAAGATGGTCAAAGCACGTTAGATTCAGTTGGTCAATTACCTTGTTGCAACTGGCATATCGGTTGGTTTATTAATTAACTTTGGAGTTGCCAAAGTTGAAAAGTCAGGCATTTGACCAACTGTGAAGAGGTGGATCTACAGGATAAAAACAAATTATCCTGTAATCCTGTCTAAATATTTGAAATATTTTCTTCGGATGGCTAAATAGATACAAAGGGTTTTTCTTATGGAAAAGAAGCCGTTGATGAGTTTGAAATCATGGCAGGCGCTGACGGATGAATATTCGCGAGTGAAGAGCGTGCATCTGCGTGATCTTTTCAGAGAGGAGAAAACCAGAGGGGAAAAGTTTTCTCTTAAAGCATGCGGTTTGTATCTTGATTACTCCAAGAACATTATTACCGATGCTGTTTTGAAAAAGCTCCTGCAGCTTGCCGGTGAGCGGGGATTGCGAACTGACATTGCCGATATGTTTTCCGGTAAGCCTGTCAATGAAACGGAAAGCCGGTCAGTTCTTCATGTGGCTCTGCGCAACCGTTCTAACAAGTCAATTTGTGTTGCCGGTAAAGATGTTATGCCGGATGTCAATTCGGTGCTTGAGAGAATGGCAGGTTTCGCGGCGGCTGTGCGTTCCGGCAAATGGCGCGGTCACACTGGCGGCAGAATCAGGAATGTGGTGAATATTGGTATCGGCGGGTCCGATCTCGGCCCGTATATGGCTTATGAGGCGTTGAAGTCATACAGTGATCGCAATTTGACGGTCAGATTTGTTTCGAATGTTGATGCCACGCACTTCGCGGAAACAACGAGGGATATGAATCCGGCTGAGACTTTGTTCATTGTTGTTTCAAAGACTTTCACGACGCAGGAGACGATGGCGAACGCCCAAACGGCAAAAAGATGGCTTCTGGCGGCGTTGAAGGATGAGTCCGCGGTGGCAAAGCATTTTGTGGCTGTTTCAACCAATAAAGAAGTGGTGAAGGCTTTTGGAATTGATACAGCCAACATGTTTGAATTCTGGGATTGGGTGGGTGGCCGGTATTCATTGTGTTCCTCTGTGGGGTTATCGCTGATGATTGGAATAGGGCCGGATAATTTCGTCAGTATGCTTGATGGTTTTCACGCTATGGACAGACATTTTTGCGAGTCGCAGTTTGAAGTTAATATGCCGGTTATACTCGGGTTGCTTGGTGTCTGGTATAATAATTTCTTTGGCGCTGAAACACACGCGGTACTGGCGTATGATCAATATATGCACAGATTCGCGGCGCATTTACAGCAATTGGACATGGAGAGTAACGGCAAGTCGGTTGATAAGAACGGGAAGCGGGTGGGGTATCAGACGGGTCCTATTGTCTGGGGTGAACCGGGAACAAACGGTCAACACGCATTTTACCAGTTGATTCATCAGGGTACAAAACTGGTGCCGTCCGACTTTATCGGTTTCTGCAAACCCGGAAACGCGATTGGTGATCATCATGATAAATTAATGGCTAATTTTTTCGCTCAGACCGAGGCGCTGGCATTTGGAAAGACGGCAGAGGAAGTGAAGAATGAAGGTGTCGCGGCAAACCTTGTTTGTTATCAGACATTTGAAGGGAACAGACCCACGAATACCATTTTAGCGGACAAACTGGATCCGTTCACACTTGGCGCTCTTGTTGCGTTATATGAACACAAGGTTTTTGTTCAGGGTGTAATATGGGATGTTTATTCGTTTGATCAGTGGGGTGTACAGCTTGGCAAGGTGCTGGCCGGCAAAATACTGCCTGAATTGACCAAGGGATCAGACTCCGACTTAAAGCACGACAGTTCCACGAATGCGCTTATAAGGCATTACCGGACGATGAAAAAACAATAGGGCGGGGTCAAGGTTTGGGCATATCAGCATCCAGATCGTATGATTTGTAATCCTGATAATCCAATTGTTGCACCGCTTGATGGTCAGATTTTGTTTCGGTTTTGCGCTGGTGCCATCGGCCGCCTTCGTTGGTCCAGTTTTCCAGTTCGATATCAATATGTTTAACGCCGCTTATGCGCTTTATGTCGCCGAATATGGTTTCTACAATGGGCGGTGAGAGTTTTTCCGCGACGCCGAAAATGCGCATGAGCTCACCACGTATGGTGACTCTGCCGTTTGAACTGCGGAGAGAGAGACAGCCAAGATCTATGAAGTGCTTGACGAGTATTTTTCTCACATTGCGGTTAATATCAAGGTCGGCCTGACTCATTTTTCTTCCTCAGCGGTCCCGATAAGGCCTTCAACTTTTTCAAAAAGCAGGTTCAGGCTGAAAGGCTTGTATATTATGTCCGTTGTTCCGTCTGCAAATTCTTTCTGCCACATTTCAACAACATCATCGGAATTTGTTGTGAACGATTTCTGGAACGCGGTCACGAAGAGTACCGGCAGTTTGCGGTGTTCTCTGACTTCCCTGTATATTTCAAAGCCGTCTTTTTTGGGCATTCTGATGTCAAGCAGGGCAAGGTTGATGGACATATCTTCCTTCAGCATTCGGGCGCCTTCTTCAGGATCGCTGGTTACAATCAGCTGATAGCCTTTGCTTTCAAGTGCTTTTTCCAGGCACATGAGAATGGCAGGCTGGTCGTCTATCGCTAGTATTTTTTTCACTTGTTTTTTTTCTCCTTTTAAGAATTAGGCGCGTTTCATCGTCGGATCCGGGGTACAGGGAAAATGCTCCATCAACAAATGTTAATTTACCTGAAAAACCGTTAATTGTCTCTGAAAAAATTAAAATTCGTCTGAAGAATGTATATCTGTTTTTGAATTAGGGCGATTTGCGTAAGGCGGCGGGCTTATTACAACCCTGTCTGTATCGTCAGGACTGGGATCGTCGCTCTCTGTGAAATCAGCCGGTTCCCATGATGTGAATCCCTGTTGTTTCATTGCTTCTTCCATTTGTACCATACGATATTCTCTATCTGCCATTGAATGTATGAAGAAAGCCAGAGCTACGTTGATGAAAGAGAAAGGAGGAAGTAGTCCATAGATGCCCCACAGGATGGCTATGATTTTGCCAAGTCTTGCGGCGATATAGGTTGCTTTCAGTCTTCCAAATTTCGGGGTCAACATTGATCTGAAAACCCTTCCGCCGTCCATCGGGAATGCCGGTATCAGGTTGAATATTGCCAGTCCTAAATTAATTATTCCCAGAGATTGAACGCTGTCGCGCAAAAAACTGTTGTTGAGAAAAGGCAAGGTGTGAGTGTTCTGGAAGACGGGAATGAAAGAGCCGGCTTTCCAGCAGATGAGTCCGATTAGAATGCTTACAGCCGGGCCGGCAATAGCCATTTGAAATTCATCCATCGGGCGTGACGGCATTTTTTCCATTTGTGCCGCGCCACCGAGAAACATTAGTGTGATTTCACGTACGCGGCATCCTTTCCGGATGGCTACAAACGAATGGCCCAGTTCATGCAGGGCAATACTTATAAAGATGAATATTTCCAGAACAAGCAGGTAGATAATGCCAAAGGGGCCCGCTTCCGGTCTAAATGCGAATATTGCCATCATAATGATGAGCGATATGTGCACTTTTATGGGAATTCCCCATATTGTTGCTATTTTGTATGAAGATCCAAACATATATTTTTTGCTTTGATTCCGGAGCAACTTACACGACATTATGCGTTATGCCAATTAGTAAATTCGTTCACAGGTATAAAAATATCAATGAACATGACTTATGGTTTGCCAGTTACCGCTGGTTGGGGTACTTTAAAAAACATGAAACTTTCAGTTGTAATACCTGTTTATAATGAAGTCAGCACAATAGAAGAAATCGCCCGGCGCGTTGATGGCGTGGATATCGGGCTGGAAAAAGAGATTGTGATCGTTGACGACTGTTCAACAGACGGGACCCGTGATGTCCTGTTGAAGATGAAGACTGGTCATCCTGACTGGAAATTTGTTTTTCATGATAGAAACAAAGGCAAGGGGGCGGCGCTTCGCAGTGGTTTTGCCGGAGCAACCGGAGATGTGGTTGTGGTTCAGGATTCCGATCTGGAGTACGATCCAAAAGACTACAAGGTGCTTCTGGCGCCGATTCTTGAAGGTCACGCGGATGTGGTTTACGGTTCGCGTTTTCTGGGAGGCGGAGCGCACAGGGTTGTTTACTACTGGCATTATCTCGGCAACCGTCTTTTGACCACGTTGTCAAATATGATGACTGATTTAAATTTGACCGACATGGAAGTGTGTTACAAGGTTTTCAGGAAGACGGTTCTTAACAGCATTGAACTGAAAGAGGACCGGTTCGGATTTGAGCCGGAGGTTACGGCCAAGGTGGCGAGGGGCGGGTGGCGGATATACGAAGTTCCGGTATCTTATTACGGCCGCAACTATGCTGAGGGGAAAAAAATAACCTGGAAAGACGGTGTAAGGGCGCTGTGGTGCATTTTGAAATACCGTTTTGTTTCCTAACTGCGGGTTTACTTTCATGAGAAGCGCAAAAAACGCGATATATCTGACTTTGGCCACCGGGTTTGGGCTTGGGCTCAGCCCTGTTGTTCCGGGAACTACAGGTACTCTGCTCGGGCTCCTGCCGGTGTTCGGTTTGCGGAACTTCGACTGGCGTCTGCAATTATGCGCGGGAGTGGTAATGACTCTGGCGGCCATCCCGATATGCGGCGCGGCTGAAAAGATATACGGGAAGAAAGATGATCACCGGATAGTTGCTGATGAGTACGCGACATTCATTCTGTGCATGCTTGGGCTCCCGTGGATGGAACACTTGTGGCTTCTTCCTGTTTGTTTTGTGATCAACCGGATTATGGACATAGTGAAACCAGCGCCTGCCCGGCAAGTGCAGGGTATAGCGGGAGGTGCCGGTATAGTTCTTGATGATGTTATTTCAAGCCTTTACGCGCTGGCGGCAAACTGGTGCGTATTTCTTATTGTCCAGCGCTTCGTCCGGTAAATGAAGAAGCAAGAAGGGGAGAGGGGAAATAAAGGGAGGAAGATTTTTACCACAGAGGCAGGGAGGTTTGGGATGGAGAGAAGAAGAGAGTTGATTTAATTTTTGGCTTTCGCCATTAAATTAAATCAACGTTTGTCTCTGGAGGAGAAGAGATGATAGAAGCGGAATTGACGGATCAGGTCATTGGTGCGGCTATAGACGTTCATAGATACTGGGGGCTAATCTCCTCTCCTCGAACATGCAATGTTTCTTTAAATCCGGGTTGACATGTTGATTTGCATGGCAATCTGGATTTAAAGAAAGCTGGGATTGGATTCTCCGTGTCTCCGTGTACTCCGTGGTATGCTTTCTTTGGTTGGGGCGGGAGGAAGATTTTTACCACAGAAGAAGAGGGATGGCAGAAGAGTCTCCCATATTCTGCAATATTCAGGTCAAATAATATTATTTCGTTCCAGATAGGAAATAACCTTTGCTGTGCATTTTTCCATATTGTCCAGATCGGTGCGTACGGTTATTTCCGGTTTTTCAGGCGCTTCGTACGGCGCATCTATACCGGTGAAGTCCTTAAGCTGTCCGGCGCGGGCTTTTTTGTATAATCCCTTCGGGTCCCTTGTTTCGCACACATCGAGCGGGCATTCGCAATAGATTTCGATAAATCTGCCTTCCGGATTCATGGCCCGTGCCATTTGCCTGTCGCCGATATAAGGGGATATGAAAGCTGTCAGAGCTATAAGCCCGGCATCCGCGAAGAGGCGCGCTACTTCACCTATGCGCCTTATGTTTTCATGCCTGTCTTCGGGGCTGAACCCGAGGTTCTTGTTCAGGCCGTGGCGGATATTATCGCCGTCCAGAACATAGGTGTGGCAGTTACGTTCGTAGAGCGCGCCTTCAATAGCGTTGGCAAGGCTGGACTTTCCCGATCCTGACAAGCCCGTGAACCACAATACCGCTCCCTTGTGGCCCTTGATGTGCTGACGTTCTTCAGGTGTTACATTATGCGCGTGCCATGTGATATTTGTTGCTTTCTGAATGGTCATTTTGCTCCTGTGTTTTTAAGTTTTCTTGTAAAAATCAATTAGTATCTCAGCTATTTCCTTACGCGTGAATTCTTTTGGCGGTATTTTGCCTTCATCCAGCATCTTCCGGAGTTCGGTTCCGCTGATCAATACCCGGCTTGTTTTATCATGCGGGCATGTTTTGGTGGATGCCATGCCTTCGCATTTGTAGCACCAGAAGGTCCAGTCTATTTTCAACGGTTTGATTTGGAGTTCATCCGGGCTGATTCCGTCAAAGATGTTCTGGGCGTCAAACGGGCCGTAATAATTGCCCACACCGGCATGATCCCTGCCGATTATCAGATGACTGCATCCGTAGTTCTGACGGAACACAGCGTGCAGTACCGCTTCTCTGGGGCCCCCGTACCGCATTTCCATCGGATAGACCTTGCAGACAACACGGTCGGCCGGATAATAGTTTTTCAGAAGAACTTCGTAACACTTCATTCGCACATCTGCCGGGATGTCGTCGTCTTTCAGTTTGCCGACAAGCGGGTGAATGAGGATGCCGTCGCATATTTCGAGGGCAATCTTGGTGCAATATTCGTGCGCACGGTGTATGGGGTTCCGTGTCTGAAACGCGGCTACTGTTTTCCAGCCTTTTTCCTTGAAGATGTTTCTCGTTTCATCAGGGCGCGCGTAGTAGCCGGCGAAGCGCTGGGGGTAATCTAACTCGCTGAACGCTTTTACCGGACCGCCTATCAGTGTGTCTGCCTGTTCATATACTTTGGCAACGCCCGGATGTTTGGAATCTTCTGTCCCGAAAACCTTTACGGCTTCCTGTTTTTTATCGTAGCTGAACTTTTCCTCTATGAGCATGCTTCCCATGAGTGTGCCGGTTTCATTATCCACGAGCGCGACTTCACGTCCCTCCTTGATGTCGGGATTACTGCCGGAAACGCTTAAAGTGATAGGGATTGGCCAGAGTGTTCCGTTTGCCATGTGCATATCTTTCACGACGCCGAGATAATCATTGCGGCGCATGAATCCATCAAGCGGGCTGAATGCTCCGATAGCCATCATAATCAGGTCTGACGTTTCGCGTGATGAGATGCGGATTTGCGGCAGTTTGTAAGCCTTTTCGATTTCAGCGGTTAACTGGTTTTTGTCTGCCATTAACGGAAGCAGTTTGCCGCCATGCGGTTTTATTACGTTTGATGCTGTTTCATTTTGAATGTTCATAGATTTCCTTTATTGTTGGGAAGGGGAATAGTGAAGAAAATGGCGCTTGTCTGCAAGTAAAAAGAAGAAATTAAAGGGTGTTTTGTGATGTTGCAAAGATACTTCAACTGTGTAACACTACTGAACAGGAGTTTTAAATATGCAATGGTATTACATTGTTGACGGAGTTCAGAATGGTCCGATAGAACAGGACGCGTTTTTCGCGCTCGCGAAGAGCGGACAGCTCAAGCCGACTGATTATGTCTGGAATCAGACAATGGGTCAGCAGTGGGCTGAAGCTTTAACTATTCCCGGTTTGTTTGGCGCGGGGCCGCCTCCTGTAAAACAGGCCAGATTACATGTCAAAAAGGATCCTGCGGAAGTTGAGAAAGAGGCTGCGGCGCAGGCGGCTCAAGAAGCTGAGCAATCTGCTCCTGTGGTTGAGCAGGTTAACATAGAAGAAGTTCAGCTGTCCTGCACAAGATGGGTCAGGCCGTCTTGGGAGAGAACCAAAGACATACTGTTCCGTCCTTTTGATATGGTAAAGTGGTTTATGCTTGGATTCACAGCGTGGCTGGCTACGCTGGGAGAGGGTGGTGGTGGCGGCGGTTCCACTAAATTCAAGAAGACCGGTGGTGGCAATTCCGAGGTTTTTTCCGATGCCATGGTGCAGGCAAACGCTTTCATGAATGAACATGCCGGTTCGATAGCTTTGATTGTTGCTATCGGTTTTATTGTCAGTGTCGGATTGTGGGTTTTGGCTATGTGGATCCGGTGTCGTGGTAAGTTCATGTTTCTTGATAATGTGGTTCATAACCGTGCTGATGTGTCTAATCCGTGGAATGTGTTCAAACAGCATGCCAGTTCGCTGTTCAAGTGGAACCTTGTATACGGTCTTTTATGTTTTGTTGTGTCACTGCCGGTTTTGATGCTGGTTCTTTTCAAGGTGGCTATGCCGTGTATTCGTGCGGGGGCATGGGATCCTGCAGTGATTCCCATGCTTGTACTAGCGGTTATTCTGTCGTTTCCGTTGTCAATTGTCACTGGATATATAAACCGGTTTCGTGAGGATTTTATTATTCCTATAATGTACAATCTTGACTTAACGGCGACTGAAGCGTGGGGCCGTTTTATTCCGGTGTTGAAATGCCGGTTGGGCGCGCTGATAGTTTATGGCCTGTTCTACACGTTGTTAATCTTCTTGGCGCTTTTGTGTGTATTTATATTTTGCCTCGCCACATGTTGTATCGGCGGGTGCCTGATTATGATTCCATACATTGGCTCGGTGGTTCTTCTGCCTATGTTGGTGTTCTTCAGGCAATACAGCCTGAACTATCTGGATCAGTTCGGGCCGGTGTTCCACTCCAACCGGTAGAAATACCTTTATCCCATATTTTGCGTTTAAGAAACAGCTTGTTCGTGCAAATTGATCAATCGCAAATATCAGGCGTCTTTTTGTTTATCTTCGTAAGACTTGTGAAATTTTTGCTTTTCGTCTTCCTGTTCCGGTGTCTTGGGCTGTGAATCTGCTGAATCGCTCTTTTTCTCTTTGGCGGCTTCGGCAGATGTTTCAACATAGTTCATCTGGAGTGAAGAAAGAATGTCTGCCAGCATCCGGTTTTCCTGAGTGTCCAGATTGCCCTCTGTTTTTTTCTTTATCATGGACAGCATGTCAATGGTTACCTGAGCTCTTTCGAGATCTGTTTCTATTTTTTGTGT
>JBFZFB010000077.1:0-12221 GCA_041306605.1 Lentisphaerota bacterium
GGTTACGTTAAAGCCATGCACGAGAAACTGACAGCACATCTCGGCTGTGATCCTGACAAATACTTTGATATGGACAATCCGCAAGGCGCCGGACTGCGCCCTCCTGAAGGTTTCAAGTTTCCTGATTATTCTATTTTTCACCCGGATCACGAAGACGGTAAAAACGGCTTTTCAATAGACGGCAACGGATGCGGACATCTGGAACATGGCTTCTATCATTTTACGGAGTATATCAGTCCGTTAAAAAACGCTTCCTCGTTTGAGGAAATTGAAAAGTATCCCATAGCGAGTAATGAAACATGGCTCGATGACCGCATGCGTGAGGAATGCGAGAAAGCGCACAGCAAAGGCGAATACACTCAAATATTTGTCGGCCACATGTATGAAAACGCATGGCAAGTCAGAGGATACGAAGAGTTTCTGATGGATCTTCTCACACAGCGCGAATGGGCTGAACTGCTTCTCGACCGCTTCTGTGAAAACAACTACCGTTCCGCGCAGGCAGCGGCTCGTGCCGGATATGACTGCATCGCCACGGGCGACGATGTGGCCAATCAAAATGCCATGATGTTCCAGCCCGACCTGTGGCGCGAAATAATGAAGCCTCGCTGGGCAAAAGTAATTGCCGCGGCAAGGGCAATCAAACCGGATATCCATGTATGGTACCATTCTGACGGAAATATTCAGGATATAATTGACGACCTTATAGAAATAGGCATAACCATACTGAACCCAGTCCAGCCGGAATGCATGGATCCGGCAACCATAAGGAAACGTTACGGCAAACGCCTTGCTTTTGACGGTTGCGTAGGAACACAGACCGTGTTTCCCTTCGGATCCACCGCACAAATGAAGGAAACTGTGCTTAATCTGGCCAACTCTTTAGACGCGAAAAACGGCGGATTAATGCTATCACCAACTCACACCCTAGAACCGGAGGTTCCTGTCGAAAACGTGGTGTCTTTCTTTGAAACCTGCGACAAACTTGTGTACACCTGATACATTTAAACAAAAAGGAGATCGTAATGGCGCGTATCACATTAAAAGGAAATCCCTTCGAAACAGTAGGCAGTCTTCCTTCAGTTGGTTCGGATGCTCCATCATTTAGCCTTACTAAAACAGACTTGTCGGATGTCAAATCATCTGATTTCGCGGGCAAGACGATCCTGCTGAACATATTCCCCAGCATAGACACGCCTGTATGCGCCAATTCAGTAAGACGTTTCAACATGGAAGCCAGCAGTTTCAGCGAAACAATCGTGCTATGCATTTCAGCCGACCTGCCTTTTTCTCATGAACGGTTCTGCGAAGTTGAAAATCTGAATGATGTCATCCCTCTTTCTGTTTTTCGTTTTCCCGATTTCGGCATGAACTACGGGGTAACGATAAAAAACGGCCCCCTGGCCGGCCTGCTATCAAGAGCAATAGTCATAATAGACAAAACAGGAAAAATAGCTTACACGGAACAGGTTCCGGAAATAGCTAAAGAACCAAACTATGAAAAAGCCTTAAAAGCGCTTTCTTCATTAACCAGTTAGGCACGTTTTCTTTTTATGTCTGCCAGCAGTTTACTTTTTGATTCACATTGCCATCTGCAGGACAGCCGGTTAGACGATCAGCTCAATACAATATTGCGTAACGCAAAGAACAACCAGATAATGGAATTTCTCTGCTGTGGCACCTGCGAAAAAGACTGGAATCAAGTTCAAAATATATGCTCCCTGCACAGGGAAATAATACCGGCGTTCGGATTACATCCATGGTACCTGCAAAACAGGTCCGATCGCTGGCTCGAAACACTAAAAAACATGCTGACCAATGCTCCATCGTCAATTGTCGGAGAAATCGGCCTGGATCACGCAACAGAAAACCGGAACGATATTGAGCAGAGGGATGTTTTCATGGCACAGCTTCAACTGGCAATAGAACTCGACAGACCGGTCAGCATGCATTGCCGCAAGGCGTGGGACACACTGCTGGACTGCCTTAAAATCACAAAAAAACCTCCTCGCGGTTTCGCCATTCACTCATATTCGGGATCGGTTGAGCTTATAGAACCTCTTGTTGAGTACGGTGCTTACTTTTCGTTCTCCGGCTCCGTGACATTCCACAGAAATCACCGGGCGCATAAAGCATGCGTGGCCGTCCCTGATGATCGTCTGTTAATTGAAACCGACACTCCAGATATCATGCCGGTTATTGATCCGCCGCAATCCGCCGGCGCCCCGGTCAATCGCCTGCTAAACGAACCGGCAAATCTGGTATATATTGCCCGGAAAGCAGCGGCCCTGCGCAACGTCTCGTTTGATCAAATAGTTGACCTGACCACTCAAAACGCCCGACGCCTGTTTGGAAACAGAGAACAAACTTAAATCAAATGATCCTGCACGCCAGCCCTTTTAAATAGCCGCCTTCGGGAAACGACAGCAAAGTCGGATGATCCCACGACTGGCCGAGCCTCCGGATGATCTGAGCCTCGCGCCCGGCATCAAGCGCCGCGTCCGCAATGATTTTGCTAAACAGATCCTGATCCATAAGACTGGAGCACGAGAATGTCACAAGCAATCCTCCGGTTTTTACCAGCTTAAAGCCCTGAAGATTAACATCCTTATATCCGCGGCATGCCGAAGGAAGCTGGTCGCGTGAAGACGCGAACTTGGGAGGATCGAGAACAACAATATCAAAGAGACGCCCCTCTTTATGCATCTGCCGCAAAATCACAAAAGCATCCCCTTGCCTGTTTTCCATTTTGGAAACAGGCAATGAATTGATTTCCGCATTGCGATTAATGATATCCAGCACTCCGGCAGATGCGTCAATATTAAGCACATTGGCGGCCCCGGCTTTCAGGGCATATATCCCGAATCCACCGGTATAAGCAAAACAGTTAAGAACATCAGCGCCTGCCGCGTGCCCGGCCAGATACGCTCTATTTTCACGCTGGTCAATATAAAAACCCGTCTTATGCCCATTGCGGACATCCACAAGAAACTTACAGCCGTTCTCCGCTATCTCAATATAATCCGGCGGCTCAACACCATAAAGCACACCCGTTGAAGGCTGCATCCCTTCTTTTTCACGATCAAAACCATCAGAGCGTTCATATATTCCCTTGCACGGAATCAACTCCTTTATTGAATTGATAATATCTTTTTTCCAATGCTCCACACCCACTGCCGTAAATTGACACACAACAAAATCTGCATAACGATCAACCACCAACCCCGGCAAACCATCCGATTCGGCATTAACCAGACGGCAGCACGCTGTATCATCATCAAGCAGAGAACGCCTGATTTCAAATGCCGCGCGCAGACGTTCGTGGAAAAACGACGCGTTAATTTCCGTCTCCGCATCAAAGGACCACATTCTCACCCTGATCTGAGAAAACGGCGAGTAACTGCCCAAAGCAAGAAAATCACCACCTGCCGAAAGCACGCAAACCGTTTCACCAGGCTCGATCTGACCGCTAACATTTGCGATCGCCCCCGAAAATATCCACGGATGCCTGCGGCGAAGCGATTTTTCCCGGCCCGGCTTAAGAGTTACTGACGGTATATTCATAATAATCCTCAATCGAAAAAACGCCAAAAGGCACAGCCCAACTCAATAATAAAGAATTATTAGAAGTATTGTGCCTGCTCAATCAACATACAATACAAAGTCTTTCTCTTGATTAAACATAAAAAACAGCATAATGTGATTAATTATTTCAATTTTCAGTAAAGAGTGCTGATTACAGGAATTAAACAGAACAAATAGTAAAAAATGACTTCCAAAAACCCTAATACAATTTCAGCCATCGAACACGTTCTCAACCCCGAACTGTCGCGCAAACTGACTTTCTTCCTATATAGACACCATTTTCTGATTTTATACATCATAATAGGCGTACTATCGCTCATCACTGAAATTTTCTGCTTCCGCGGACTGGAAAAAATGGGCGTACCGACACTGATCGCCAATCTCCTAGGACTATTTGCCGGAATTTACTTCGCGTACTGGATGAATATAAGATTCAACTTCAAAATACCTTACGCCAAACGCAATCGCGCCCTTATGTATTTTGTTGTCATTTCAATATGTTCGGCATTCATCAATTTTACATTTAAGAGACAACTCAACCAGTTGGGATGGTCATACGAACAGGCGCGCTTCGTTGTTTCAGGATGCCTGTTCGCACTTGCGTATATGTTTCACCGCCGGTTCTCCTTTGTGGATTACAAGAAGGTAGGCGTAGCCATTTACGCCAACGGCATTGAAGATATAGCAAAGATTTACAATAAAATAGGAGCGTTTCCTGATTTCATTCATGTCGATATTGTCGATGACACATTTGGAAAACCCAGCGACGACCCGCGCGCATACCGGCTGGAAGTAATCAAAGCTTACTGGAACAAAAAACCAGTTCACGTCCACCTCATGTCTCGCAAGCCGTCACGCTGGATTAAAGATATAGCCGCATTTGCAGACACAATCTATGTACACGCTGAAATTGACGATAATATTAACGACGTAATAAGCCAGATACGCTCCTTCAACAAAAGAGCCGGCATTGCCCTGACAATGAAAACCAATCCCGAAACCATCCACCCGCTTGCCAGCCAGATAGACTCCATTATGCTGCTAACCATTCAAAACCCCGGCCATTCCGGTCAGCAATTCGACATGAAAGCGCTCTCCTGGATAGATGAAATCAACCATTGGCAGGAACGATCCCGCATGGACCTCTGCATAGACGGCGGTGTCAACGAAAACAACATCGGCCTGCTTAATGTGGAAAATGTCGCTTCCGGCTCTTCAGTATTGAACAATCAGAATCCTCACAGGCAAATAATGCGTCTTCAGACATCCAGTAACTACGAAAAGATTTGATTTTTTTTGCGTGAAATCAATGGACTCACTTCACAAAACACTGCTTGAACCTCTGACCGCGATAGACGGCGTCGCATCCGCAACCATTGTAGGCTCATTCGCGGACGGAGCACCTCCGTCACAAATCAGCGATATAGACGTCATAGTAATCTGCCGCAAGCTCTCACAAACACTGTTTCAACAGTGCGTCGAACAAACCAGCCGCATCTCACCCGCCAAACTCGGGTGCGCCGGAAAAAACATAAAAATCAACACTTCCTTCGGACCGCTTAAATTTGATGACAATAATACCATCGTAATTCACCTGATGATCTATGACATCGAAGGACACCGCCATCACGTCTTGAACAGTCCGTTCACCTGCCACGACTGGGAGCGCAGCTCCATCCATATTGGACCAAGCCTCGCCGAAATATATCCCGTCCACAAACTCCAGACGCGCGACTTCGAATGCGCCAGACGCGGACTCAACGACTACATGAAAGATCTCGAGAGCGGCGTTATAAGTTACCGGCGCTATGAATTCCAATCCGGAAAAGCCAATGAAGTTCTGGATCAGCAGAAACTTGACCCGAGACACAAAGGAGAGTACGCATTTCATATCATACACAACCTTATCGTCAACCACGCAAAATTAATTCTTCAGCAGAATGTTTACCTCACCCATGACCAGCTTCTGGATCATTGGAAGAAATATCTTCCGGAATGCACCGGCTTGATACCCTTCTATTCCAGCCTGGCCAACGCAAAACGCGGCAAAACCAACAGCTACCCCGACAATACAATTCAGGCAACACAGGACTTCATACGTCAATTCGAAGCTTCTTTCGCCAATACATGGAGCAACGCACCAAGATTCCACGCCGTGCGACACGCGCAGACAGATCTGAACGACAAATCGTTCCTCGGTCAGAGAAGAGACCCGTCTATCAGCAAAAACATTAAAATCTCCCCCATGCAAACGAAAATATCCGCCGTATACACCAGCCCTCTGAAACGCGCTGTCGAAACCGCGCGTTTTCTGGCACCCGACGCCAGGATCATAACAGACAAACGACTATCGGAAATAGACTACGGCTCGGCGGAAGGAATGACCTTCCCGGAACTTGCTAAATGCCATCCCGGTATCATCGAAGCCTGGCAGCGCGGCGAAGATTCGCCCTTCCCCGGCGGTGAAAACACGCAGGCCGTATCAGACCGTCTTCACGCTTTTTTAAATGAAGTAACAAAAACGCCTGTCAACACGCTTATTGTGACGCATAACGTAGTCTTGCGTTGCCTGGCAGGAATAATGTATAACCTGCCATTGAACACATGGCACAAGCTGGGCATTCCTCATCTTGAGCCGATGGAATTATGTTGTTGGAACAATAGATTGTACCCTAATTTTTCTAAAAATATGAAAGCTACTTTAACAGACAGTTTTCTGCATTATGAATAAGTCAAAAACATCGCAAAAATATGCTGTCTTTTTAGAACCCTCTGGTGATTTACGCGAATTGATTGTAGCGCAAAAAGAAAAAATACGTTCTGAACTTCCTTCTCAACCGTATTGCGATCACCCGCCGCACTGCACCCTTTATGTGAGCTTTCTTAAAGAAGAACCATCAGCATGGCTCCCTGTCCTGCAATCAGCATTACAATCGGAAACCGCTTTTCACATTGACATAATCGGCACGCACATCTTTTATGACGACCCGCTGACTCAAGGAGGCCACACCTTAATATTCCGCATAGCCGCATCCAAAACTCTACGAAACATGCAGATGGCTGTATGCGAGGCGCTCTCCAGTTTTGTAGACACAGACAGCATAAACGAGCACCAAACGCCTCTAACCCGGCGCGAACCCTACAAGACCAGCATACAACGCTACGGATTCCCTTTCTGCGGCACACACTGGATCCCTCATTTCTCCGTAGCATCACTCCAAACCCAGCGCACTCACCAATTAATTACAGATTTTGCGGACATAAAAGCCACTTTCCGAAGCGACATAAATCTGGTCAGCGCATGGCAGATTAACGGAGAATCACATGCCAAACTGGCTGAATTTCCACTGGAAATAATCACATGAACAGGCGTGTAAATTTAATCCCAATGGCTGGTGCAGGCAAACGGTTTTCAGACGCCGGCTATTCCATGCCCAAACCGCTTGTGCCCATAGACGGCATCCCAATGGCAGTAAAAGCGGCCCGATGCCTCCCCGATGCAGACAACTGGATCTTTGTCTGCCGGTCAGAACATATCCGCGAGTCGGCTATTGACAAAACTTTACAGCAATATTTCAGCCCGGCATCCATTATCTCAGTTGACCACCTCACCGAGGGCCAGGCATGCACATGCCTTCTTGCCAAATCAGCAATCAAACCGGACGACCAACTAACCATCGGCACGTGCGACAACGCCATGACTTATGACAAAAACATCTTCGAATCCAAAATGCATGACAAAAAAACAGATGTGATCATATGGACTTTCCGCCATAACCCGGCCGTGCTTCAAAATCCGCGTATGTACGGATGGGTAAATGCCGACAACAATGGCATTGCAAAAGGTGTATCGTGCAAAGTCCCCATAAGCAATACACCCATGAATGATCACGCGATAATCGGATCTTTCACGTTTCGCAAAGCTTCTGATTTTATAAATTGCACCGAAAAAACAATTGCCGCCAACCGCAGGATCAATAATGAATTTTACATGGACGAGGTAATGAACGTGGCCGTTGAATCAGGATTGAACGTAAAGGTTCTGGAGGTAAACCATTACATCTGCTGGGGAACCCCTCAGGATGTTGACATTTACAATTATTGGAAAGGCTATTTTAAACTCGCTCAAAACGACTGTTCACACCATAAAGAAAACCAGTAAGGAAAACCATCTTGCCTTTTCAATTCCAACAAATGAAAAAAGAAATACTGCGATTCCTCATCGTCGGCGGCATCGCTGTTCTTATTGACGGCTTAAGTTATTTCCTTCTTGTTAAAGCCGGCTTTCTGACACCTTCATGGGACAAGAGAATCAGCTTCCTGCTGGGTTCGATCTGGGCTTTTTTCATGAATAAGTATTACACCTTTAAACAAAAGGAATTCAGAGCCATTGAACCTTTCAGCTTTACACTGGTTTATCTGGCAGGCTGGTTCCTTAACAGTGTGTGTCATGATGTTGTATTACGCGCATTCGCAAACAAGGCGTTGGCGTTTCTGGCCGCCACCGCACTTTCAACCTGTACAAATTTTGCAGGACAAAAGTGGCTTGTATTCCATCGCCGCAGTTCATACAGTTGTCGCAATTAATCAACAAACTTAATGTTTATCCGCTGAGACATTATGAAAAACAAAAATTTGATTTATATCGCATGCGCCGCCATAGTGGTCACCTACTCCACCGCGGTCAGGCTGTACTTTCTCGATAAACATTTCGGATCATGGGACGATATAGGCGTTGCCTCTACAATACTTTCATGCCGCGACCCTAAATTCGTCAACGATCTGGTTGATGAAAAACTGGCACAGGTCGAATCCATGGCCGCCGGCAATACCCGCATACGAGTTCTCGGCTTTATGCGTGACCGTCAAGTCCTCAATAAACTGCGCCAGCCGCTAATACTCACGTTCCGCTACCTCAGTGTTCCCATCTTGTGGACATACGCGCCCCTGCAGTATTTCATGACGGACCTTCTCCTTAAAGTCCCCGAAGCATACCGCTCTATACTGTTCTGGGGCAGATTTCCGTCTTGCCTGGCAGGCATAGCGTGTCTGCTTGTCATCTGTCTTTTGTTCCGGTCTTTAGACAAAAACAACTGGCACCTGCCGGCGCTTGCCGGCATGGCCGTCATAGGCACATCAATGGAGCATATTATTTTCTCCATGCACATGAGCAGTTATGCGGCCGGCGTCTTAGCGCTCCTGTCCATGATACTCCTGCTGGCATACAACCTGAACAGGCCGTCAACCAGAATAAAACGCAGTATCACAAACGCCTTGTTCTTACTTCTACTGCTCCTTCTCAATTACCAGACTTTTATGTTTATACCCGCCTTTCTTCTGACAATCGGCATACATATGCTGAAATCGAAATACGCGTCATGGCAGAGGGCTTTTTCATCTCTTTTCATAACAGCCGTAATATACACAGTCTGTTTCGCGCCTGTTTTCTACTTCCGATTCATGGACGTAAATACCGTCCTGTGGAACGCCGGGCCTTCACAGGAATTTCTATTCCGCCCGGAACTATACGCCGGCATCACCGCGAAATTCCTCTATTCACTGAATTTTCTCGCCAGAAACAGCATGATCACTTTCGCCGCAATGCTTTCCCCGGCGCACGAAGGAAGCGCCGCTTATTACATCTACGTGCCGGCCCTGGGCTGTATGGCGCTATACGGACTTGTCTGTCTGATCCGTGACAGAATCTCAACCAAAAGGAGTATGGCATTATTTTTCATTGTCAGCGCGTTCACATGGCTTGCATTCATTCTCTCCAAACGCCTGCCTCTCTGCCCCACTCGCCACAGCCTGATTCTGATCGCCATATTCGCGATGCTGATAGCTGAAGGAATATACAAATTGTTTAAAGAACCCAAACTGCAATCGGTATATACTTGCTGTTTCGCCATCCTTGCCGTTTCGCTATCAGCTTTCGCATACCCCCGCTTTACAATCGAACGGCAGGATTTGTTTTCAGAGGAAACACTGCAATATATACATGAGAAATATAACGCGAAAACTTTCGTTGGTTTTTACGCCGATCACATCCTGCTCATGCCGCGCGTTACAGACAACAAAATCTGCCTGTTCCTCAACGGAAAACGTTATACTTACGCATTTGAACCGGATTACAACACAATCGCTTTCATTTCAACACTGGCACTGCCGCCGCATATCCCATTCCCTGCTTCAGAACAGAGTAGCTTGCCTGACAATAAATCCGGCTTAACCCCTGATGAACTTTTATACTCCGAGGATTTTGACCTTAAAACAGATGTTGAATTCACGCGGAAAGTAGACAGCGCCTCAAACGGAATACATATCCGTGTCATCAGAAAAACCCCAACTTCAGGATAAAACAAATGCCCGACCTGTCAATAGTTCTGCCCTGTTACAACGAAGCCGGCAACTTGCCATTCATATTCGAGCGGATGAAAAAGGCGCTTGCAAACGCACCTGACACGGAAATCGTCTTCGTTAACAACGGATCAACCGATAATTCAAAGGATATTTTCGAAAAAGAGTTGGCGCAAAACTCAATGCCCGGCGCAAGACTCGTTACTGTGCCGGTAAACCGCGGATACGGCTATGGAATCATGACCGGCCTGCGCGCCACGCGCGGCAGGATCCTCGCATGGACACATGCAGACATGCAGACAGATCCAATGGACGTCATTGATGGATACCGGAAATTCATTTCGTCACCGGATGAAAAACTATTCCTGAAAGGGCGCCGCATCCATCGCGGCCTGTTCGACGTCATATTCACGGCCGGCATGTCGGCAACGGCATCCATTCTACTGGGAGCCGGACTGTCCGATATTAACGCTCAGCCCAAAATGTTTAATCGCTCTTTTCTGGATCTCATGCAAAACCCGCCGGATGATTTTTCCCTCGACCTCTACGTCCTCTATATTGCCCGGAAAAACGGACTGAAAATCATTGAACAGCCTGTTTCTTTTGAGAAACGCCGGCACGGCAGTGCCAAGGGCGGAGGCTCCATCGCCGGAAAAATTAGTTTGTCAAAAAGAACTTTCGCTTATATATGGAAGTTGCGAAAAGATATTTGTAAGCATTAAGCCATTTGCAAAAGGCATCAGAAGGAGAGTTTGACCCTCGTGTACTCCCCTCAGGTCCGGATGACCTTCCGGGTCAGAGGACGGGTCCGAGGACGGGTCTGAGGAGAGACAGGATAACAGGATATGATGATTAGATAGGAAAAACGCGACCAGTCATGTCGAATGACGTGATGACGAGAAATGTTTGTTGTCGGGACTTCACCGGGCATGACTGAATACAGAATATCAAAACGTTCTTTCGGTAGTTATGAAGGAGAAACAGCAGTAGTTTTTTTGCGAATATAGTTGTTGATGACAAGGTTATTGCAGAGCTGAAGTCTATGGAAAAGATGGTCTAAGCGCACGAGATTCAGTTGGTCAACAACCTTATTGCAACTGGAATGCCAATTGGTTTATTAATTAACTTTGGAGCGCCAAAGTTGAGGTAAAATGGAAAATAAGGCAGTTGACCAACTGAGAAATGGTAGATTTACAGGATGAAAACACATTATCCTGTAATCCTGTCTAAATAGATACAGATATTAAGAACAGAAAGGTCGGCTAGATGGATATTGTAATACACCGGATCAACACCATCCAACAATTGAAAACAATCCCCACGCACTACGGGGCTGAAGTTGATCTTCGCGCCGATGGAAGCCGGATCATCATGAACCACAACCCTTTTGAAGGGGGTGAGATATTCACCGATTACCTCGACAATTACCGGCACGGATTACTCGTTCTCAACGTCAAGGAAGCAGGAATAGAAGATGAAATCCTGCGCATGGTCCGATCCCGAAATATAACAAATTGTTTTCTGCTCGACGTGGAATTTCCCTACCTCTACCGGGCAAGCCGTAAAGGAGAACGGGCAATAGCAGTAAGATACTCTGAAGACGAATCAATAGAAACAGCCACCCGCTACAAGTCTCTCGTGGACTGGGTATGGATCGACACAATTACAGAACTACCGCTGAATAAAACCATTGTGAAGCAATTGGAACCATTTAAGACTTGTCTCGTATGCCCTGAACGATGGGGCCGTCCTGAAGATATAACCGCCTATGCAGAACTAATGCGCAAGCTCAACTTCCGGCCCGATGCCGTAATGACTGCCATTCCCAACGCAAAAACATGGCTTGATCAGACCAATATTTGAATTTGCTCTGACAACTATTCAGCCAAAGGCAGAAAGACTTTAAAAGTAGACCCTTTTCCGGGCTGACTATCAATGGCAATATGCCCGCCGTGGTGTTCTATTATGCTATACACCGTCGACAACCCGAGACCGGCATTCCTGTCTCCTTTTGTCGAGAAGAATGGTTCAAAGATACGCGACTTTTCCTCAGCGGTCATACCTCTTCCCGTATCACTCACGGAAAGAACAGCGTAACCATACGATGAAGACCCGGCCTTCTTCACATTACCCCAATGCGCTTCCAAACGCATCATGTCGCGCGCGGAAAGATTAGCCCGATCAACTTTTATCGTCAAATGCCCGCCATCGGGCATGGCCTCACATGCGTTTATCGCAAGGTGAACAATAGCCTGCTCTATTTGCGTTGGATTAATATT
>JBFZFB010000078.1:0-17846 GCA_041306605.1 Lentisphaerota bacterium
GGCTATGCCGGCACGGTGCCAGTGATAGGTGATTTTGACAAAGACGGTGTAGATGACTATGGTTGCTATGATGATGCTGGCAGGCTTGGCATGACTCCCGGGTCATGGTTCTTAATGCAGACCTCAGAAGGTTTTGTTGTGAAACAATTGGGTTATGCCGGTACTGAGGCTTTTACGTTATAGTTCATCAAAATAAGGTGTCACGGTCATTAGAATAATGAGCCAAATCCCGTCATCCGATAGGACGTGTCACTGAGGCCACTTTGCCTTGCCGGGTTACTAGGGATCAGTGAAATAAAGGATTGATTGGGCTCTCTCTGTCTATCAGCCCGGGGTTATGGGCACGACTGTTGAGAGGGGTTGCCATGTTACATTGAGATTCCGGGGGCAACATCACGTCAATTCATTACCTGCCGACTTTACTTTGTCATAAGACTTTGCGCTTGTTTCCGGAAAGGTAAAAAGCATATTCTACCGGAACTTGATGGCGAATTGTCCATAGAATAATGCTATGAATATTTATATGAGATTCCGGTATTTGCCCCTGATTATTCTTTTAATTGCAGGCCTGAATCAGGCGGTTGCCCAGTATGATCAACATAAAGAAATTCCTCTGCGCTTTTCAGATCAGCGCGGATCGGATTCTCTTTCGATAGATAAGGATACAGGCTGGGTAACTTATGTGCCGTTTCTTTATCAATTCCGCGGTTACTACAAAGAGGGAAGGGTGCCGTTCGCGTTCAGCGTTCCGGCGAAGCTGGTGTTCGAATATAATTCCACAAACGCATGGCCGGGTAATTGGTTCGCGTGCAGAGCATGGATCGAGACGGCGGATGAACCGGGTATGGACGAGATGACCTCGGATTACGGAATAGAGTTTGGGCTGGAAACCAGAAATTACTGGGTTAATGAAGCCGCCATGGGGCTTTCAAAAGATTTTAAACTGAATATTACCGGTAACGGCGGACTGCCGCTTGGCGAAACTTTTTTGGGTGGCATGGACTACGTTGATGCCCTGTCCATTCCTCTGGATGAATTTATTCCGGGGTCGGGACAAATATCCAAGACAGTACAGGCAATTTTAAAAGTGGCCGACTATACAAGCCTTGATATGGCTTCCATTTCAATGGGCGCGGAGAATGTTATTGAGGGCAATTACGTTGAAATGCAGATAGGCGATGAGATTCTTCATTTCACCGGATACGGGCAGGCAAATGCAATAACCTTTATGCTGTATATTCCCGTGACAGGTTTTGACTACACTTCAAACACTCATGTTTTTCAGCCTTACATCAGATATAACTATAACCTGTATAGAACCATCGGAATGGCTTTCACGCTGGTCAATCCTTTCACGTTCACCCTGATGCCGTCTGTTGTGAACAGACTTGACAGTCTCCTGCCCGGTGGATACAGCCCGCCCGCTACAAGTCTTCTGCATGACGGTGGTTTCTACCAGAAAACAATTTCCGGCGGTTCGGTTTTGAGCGATCAGAATGTTGCAATTGCCATAAAAGTGAATGGCCGTCCCAATATGCCGGATATGGCGGTTGTCGACATAATCTTTAATCCCACCTCACGCACAGACAATGTTCAGCGCAAACTTTACGCGGATGAAAATTCGCTTATTTGTTTTACAATCGTTAACATAGGCGAACGCGCCACGGTTGGAACTTCTGATTTCCAGGCTTATGCGTCTGTTGACGGTGTAGAGAAATGGCGCGAGTATGTATCAGACTACACATGGCCGGATCCGGTAATTCTGCAAAAGAACGAACAGTTGAAAAAAGCGTTTGCTTACAGATTCAGTGAAGGAGTGCACGATATCCGGATAAGCAGTGGATATATTGAAATTAGCGGCTATGATGGCGGAGGTCATCCCTACTTCAGAGCAGGGGACCCCAATCCTTACAATAATATGATCAATATGCGGATTGTTGTACAGCCGCCGCGCGGAACCGTTGCCGGCAATGTTTTCACCGATGGATTGACAGGTATTGGCGGCATTCCGGTCCGCCTGACAGGGCCCGGTTATAGAGAAACAATGATTTCCAGTACAAATCCCGCGCAATTGGGTGTGTATCGCTTCTTAAACGTTCCGACCGGCGACTACTGTCTTGAGTTTCTGCCCGACGCCACCAATAGCGCCGGATATCCTGTATACTGGCCGCGCAGTTTCTGGTTCCATCATGAGTCCAGCGACACAGATGATTTCACCGGCAAGAGCGGTATGTGCATGCTTAAGTTTCAGCGTCTGACCGGTCTGGTGATGGATAGAAGAACCGAAACGGTGGTTTCCAATGTTCTCGTTCAAATGGGAGAATCACAGCTCACAACGACCAATACCAGCGCGTCCGGAGTGTTTTCCTTCAACAAGGTGACGCCGAAAGGTTACTTTATTTTCAAGCTCTATCATGACCAGTATGAAACTAAAACAATCGGTTTTTCACCGGACGTTGTTTTGACGGCTCAAACCAACACGCCGATACAGAATTTCTATGACTATGCGGTTTCCAACTTGGACAGCGGCGGTATCATTTATCTTGATCCCGACGAAACAGCGCCTTCACTTTTTGTTGAACCTTTGTCTAATCAGAGTTTCTCCGGTACAAACCTTGTTTACCGGTTCCGGGCTTCGGACGGCGATAACAAAAAGCCGTCTACTTACCGCCACAGGATATACAACGCCGCCGGGACAGTCGTGCTTCTTACCGGTTCGTGGCAGACTTATCCTTACACGAATGATCCGGCAGTGCTGGTTCAGGCTTCAGCGAACATCAGCTCTATTGGGGTTGACGGATCTTACAATCTTGTTGTTGATGTCCGCGATCTGGCGGGAAACGTGACTTCCAGCCCGCTTATACCGTTCATTAAAGACACTGTCGCTCCCGTTGTATCGCAGGTAAGCATCGCCGGCGGCGCTCCCACAGTGACAGGCAAAACTGCTAGTGTCAGTATTACGATCGGCAACACGGAAAGCGGTACGCTGGCGGCGTATATTTCCAATGACAACGCTGAATGGAGCGAGCCGTTCTGTTTCACCGGTGCGACCTGCACGGTTTCCGACTGGCAGTTGATTGATGAAGACGTGTTTCATGGATCCGCTGATGTCTATGTGAAAGTTGTTGATCTTGCGGGACATACAAGCACAACAGCCAATGCCAGCGCGCAGATTGATACAACCGGTGACATTGTTCTGGCAGACGGTTCATGCTACTATAATAGCACCCATGTTCCGCTAAGGATGGATATCGCGCCACCTGATTGTGTTGAGATTTACAGAGAAAGCGTATATGCCGGCACTCTTGATGTCGGCAGTAGTACAAGCAATAGATACCGCGCGCAGGCGTTCAAACTCACGCAGAGCAACATGTGCGGCCGCGTCAAACTATTTGCCCCTCAAGCTGTAGGCAATCCATCGCCACTGCATGTCAGGCTTGTCACCGGATTATCGAATTCCGATCCGACAAGCCCCGGCTTCACATTGGCGCATTGGTCGGCTACTGCTGAAGAAGTGGAGCTTTTGAGAGATGTGTACGATTGCATTCTGGTCGACTTCCCGGTGCCGCAACCGTTGGCGGCCGGAACAAATTATGTGCTCATTTACACCGAAAGCGTCAGCAGTAGCAATTACTACACGTTTTATTCAGGGAACTCCTTGTTTAACAACACAAGCCCGCGCTATGACTATTCAAACAGCCAGTGGGTTGTCGGGTCAGAAGTATCACCCGGCATGGGCATCCCCACATTTGTGATGACTTTATATAACAACCATCCGGGTGAAATACGGATTGCCGCCGATGGTGTGTGCGATACGGAAACATGGCAGTTGTACACCAATTCATACGGCATTTCACGGTATGCTGATTTTCCCGGAACCGGCGCCCGGACAGTATGCGTGCAGTACAGGCACCCAACAGATCATTCAAAGGATGGATATTACTACGACTCGGTTGTCATAGATAATGTTCCGCCGGCAGGAACAGCCCAGATATATATGGTGGACAGGGGAAATAATGCCGTCACGCTCGATTTGTCGGCAACAGATAACGTGTCGGGCGTCAGATATGTGAAATGGATGATTGACGGGTATGCTTTCAATACCGTGTCTTACCAGTCGAGAATTACAGTGAATTATCCTGCGCCGTTTGACGGGATCAATGTGTGGTTTGTTGATGAGGCCGGCAATGAAAGCGTTACCAGCCGGGTGACGTCAGCGGAAGATTTGTTCCCGCCGTCTGTCGCGCTGTCCATAATGAACGGCGCGGCTTTCACATCAGACGAACTGGTCAGCCTTGTTTTCAGTGTGTGGGATGATCAACGTGCGGAAATTATACACTGCAGAGAGATCCGGACAGGCGAAGAATATTCAGACTTGCCCGCGAATACTGAAAAAGCAAAGGTGGCATTGCCGTCAGTTACCGTTGACGTTGATGGAGAGCCGGTAAGAATGCTTGTGGATGGCCGGTATAAATTTGCCGCATGGGTTGATGATAGCGCCGGGAATGCGTCCACCACCTCATGCGCGGAAATCACTCTGGATAGAGTAGCGCCTGAAATCAGAAACTTTTATCTGACCAGTGAAGACGGGGAACCTGTTACGACCACCACAAACATTCTCATGCATCTTGATGTGTATGATCTGATCGGACCGCTTGATATGAGATACAGGATCGGATCCGGCGCGTGGTCCGACTGGATGTTTATCGCGAACGAGAAAAGCGTATGGCCGATTGCCGGAACATCGCTTTTGCCGTCAGCGTACACCGTTTATGTTGAGGTTCAGGATGGCCCTAAATTTACAGACTCGGCATCTGCCGAAATTAAATTGAACCATAAACCGGCCACGCCGTCCGGAGTAAGCCCTGACGGTTCTACCGGAGGCAACGCACCGTTGCTTGCGCCTTCGGTCTTCTCAGATCCCGACAGTGACAGTTTCGGATCCGCTCAGTTCCGGATGGGTTTTGCCGGATCAGGAACTAATTTCTATGATTCCGGCCAGTTCGTTAGCAATCAATGGTTCCAAGTGCCAACCGGTATGCTGTCTTACGATGTTACGTATGAATGGAAAGTCAGATACATGGATGCTTACGGACTGTGGTCCGAATGGAGCGCTCCGGTATCGTTCACACCAAAAACCGACACAGATGGCGACGGCATTCCCGACTACATCGAAACGGCAACAGGAACAAATCCCAATGACAATGACACCGATGATGACGGGCTTAATGACGGAGTGGAAGATGCCGACCGCGATGGGCAGTTTGATTCCGGTGAAACCAATCCGCGTAATCCGGATACGGACGGCGACAGCATGACGGATGGTTTTGAAGCTTCCCATGGTTTCAACCCGCTCGGCGGCGATTCTGCGATCAGAGGCGTTGTTTCCTACTCCGGATCGCAAACAGGGCGGGTTGTTGTGTCGGTTTATACCGAAGCATGGCCGAAAGAAAAACGAGTTGCTTATACGGAAATTACAGCGCCGGGCGCGTATGAAATAGGAGGCCTTTTCTCCAACACATATTATGTCTCAGCGGTCATGGTAACAACACCGCCATACGCAATCATCAAGGTCACGGATCCTTCCGGAACATACGGTCCATTCACAAACCCCACACCAATATTGGTTCATCTGACGCAAACCGTGTCAAGCGTGAGCTTCGCGCTGTTTGACGGAAGCGCGAGTAACCGCAATCAGTTTGCCAATTCTGTCCTATGCGATTTTGACGGAGATGGCGAATCAGATATCGGATGTTATGATGCCGAAGGTCATTTGGGCCAGCCGCCGGGTTCATGGTATTTCATGAGAAGCCAGGCCGGATTTGACGGTTCCAAAGTGTTCGGTTATGCCGGAACCGTTCCGGTGACAGGCGACTTTGACGGTGACGGTACTGCTGACTACGGCTGTTACGACGCGGCCGGCAATTTGGGTCAGCCCGCAGGTTCGTGGTATCTGATGCAGAGTTCAGCCGGGTTTGAGACCAGAACATTTGGTTACGCCGGAACCGTTCCTGTGACAGGCGACTTTGACGGGGACGGAACAGCTGACTACGGCTGTTATGACGCGGCGGGGAATTTGGGTCAGCCCGCTGGCTCGTGGTATCTGATGCAGAGCACGGCCGGATTTGAGACCAGAACCTTCGGTTATGCCGGAACAGTTCCTGTAGTTGGCGACTTTGATGGAGACGGTACTGCTGACTACGGTTGTTACGACGCGGCGGGGAACTACGGTCAGCCGGCCGGTTCGTGGTACTTGATGCAGAGCACAGCCGGATTTACAACGGCAACCTTCGGTTATGCCGGAACAGTTCCGATAGCAGGTGACTTTGACGGGGACGGTGCGGCTGACTACGGCTGTTATGACGCGGCGGGTAACTACGGTCAGCCCGCAGGCTCATGGTATCTGATGCAGAGTTCAGCCGGCTTTGAGACCAGAACGTTTGGTTATGCCGGAACCGTTCCGGTGACAGGCGACTTTGACGGTGACGGTACTGCTGACTACGGCTGTTACGACGCGGCCGGCAATTTGGGTCAGCCTGCGGGCTCATGGTACATGATGCAGAGTTCAGAAGGCTTCAAGACAGAGACCTTCGGTTATGCCGGAACAGTTCCGTTCGGTATGTGAACCGGGAGTTCCTGCTAAGGTTTTTCGCATATTTTTATACATAATATTGCATAACGTCATGATTGTATATAGCATGGCGACTTTCTTGAAATGAGGTGATAAAAGGTATGGAAATTTCTCTCATTGTTCCTGCTTATAATGAAGAAGATTGCATTGAAGCAACGCTGAGGGAGGCGCATGCGGCATTGCTCAACTCCGGCATATCTTTTGAAATCATGGCGGTTAACGACGGATCAAAAGACGGCACGCTGAATATTTTGAAAAAACTGGCCCGTGAATTGTCAGGTGTAAGGGTTTTTTCCATAGCGCCCAACTCAGGGCAGAGCGCGGCATTTGCGGCCGGTTTTAAAAATTCCCGCGGCAAATATGTGGTCTTGATGGACGGTGACGGCCAGAATGATCCGTGCGATATACCCGCGCTGGTAAAGGAGCTTGAAGGTTGTGATGTATGCTGCGGATACCGCGCCAACCGCCGCGATACACAGTCAAGAGTGCTGGGCAGTAAAATGGCAAACATCATTCGCAGGCTTATTCTCAAGGATGGAATCATAGACACGGGTTGTTCTCTTAAGGCGTTCCGGGCTGATGTTGTGCGTGATCTGCCGATGTTTCATGGCATGCACCGTTTTCTTCCCGCGCTGGCAATAATGAAAGGCGCCAGAATCAAGCAGGTGCCTGTGAACCACAGAAACCGGTCGGCGGGGAAAAGTAAATATACTAATGCGGGCAGATTGGCTAAAACAATTTTCGATCTGTGGGCTGTCAGGTGGATGCAGAAACGGTTTAAACGATATTCGGTTATAGAGGAAGAGGTGTCTAATGCATGAATTTTGGGCGGTGCTTTGTAAACCAATGGCCATGGTAGGCCTTGTCGGGCAAATATTTTTCTTCAGCAGGTTCATTGTTCAGTGGCTTGTATCTGAAAAAAAAGGCAAGTCCACCATTCCTGTAGCTTTCTGGTATCTTTCCATTGTTGGCGGGATTTTGGTGCTGATGTACGCGTTATGGCGGCATGATCCTATTTTCACGCTTGGCCAGTCTGTCGGTATTGTAGTTTATCTGCGTAACTTGTGGCTTATCAGGAAAGAAAAAAAGGCGCTGGCTTGTGATTGAAGATTGGCTCAGGCCATGTGTCATGCAGTAGCCAAAACGGCTACAGTATTTTTTTAGACTGCTCTAGTCCGGATGCACTTTAATCGCACAGATGTCTTAATTTTACCACTGGTGACGCTTCGTGTTTGTGTTTGTGCGTAAGATGTCTTTCCCACACAAACAGTGTTACTTCATCAAGGCTGCTTTTGTTTATGGCAGAGTAGTTGAAATTGTTTTTCTCCAGAGCGGCAAGCAGGAACCTTATGCTTTTTTCCATCGTGTTGTAGGAATAACCGAGGTCCTTCTCGTCCGTCTGATCTTTCACCAGTCCGGCTGAAGGTATTCGGTTGATGTCTTCTTCGCGGATCACTTTCTCGTCTCTGAAATATTCCAGCAGGGCATAAACTTCAGATTTGAAAAGGGTTCCGATGGGAAATATATCGGCAAGCGCGTCGCCGCCTTTTGTGTCGTAACCGATAAAATCCTCTGACAGGTTGCCGGTTCCCATTACCCTGACGCGTTGGTCGGGGAAATGCGAGGAAAGCGTGTGAGCTATGCCGTACAGTATACACATTCTGGTGCGGCTTCTGGAATTTCCGCTGTTTAGGGCGGTCAGCTCCTGTTCGGTTTTAATAAAGATTTGTTCATTTATGGCATTGCTGATTTTTCTTATAGGCCGCACCAGATGATTAATGCCTATTCTTGTCGCCAGTCGGGCTGATATTGCGTTGAAAGTCTTCTTGTCATGCGCGTTGAAAGGCATGCTGATGCCGTAAACATTTTGAGCACCAAGCGCTTTCATGGATAATACGGCAACCAGTGAAGAGTCGGCCCCTCCGCTCAGGCCAACAACGGCTATGTCGCAGAAGTTCCTGATTTCACTGCAGATGTGATCTATTACTTTAGCGGGATTTTTAATCATTGGCTTTGTCTCCCTGTCTTTATAAACCGCGGCAATCTGTAAACTTACTTCTTCAGTCCGGCCATTTCCATGATCTCGGGAACGAGATGATCCCAGCCAAGCGTCATAAGGTGAACACCCTGACAGAGATGCTTCATCTCTTTTATGAGTTTTGCCGCTATTTCAACACCCGTACGGCCGGACTTTGTTTTTTCCTTGTCTTTCTTCAATTCTTCTATCATTTCGGCAGGCACGTTGATGCCGGCAACGTTTTCGTTCATGAACTTAGCCATTCCCGCTGACTTCAGAATGACAATACCGGCATATACGGGCACGCCGAAATCTTTAACCTTGTTCATGAATTTTTCAAACCGGTCCGGCTCATATATTGCCTGAGTCTGGAAAAATTCCACTCCTGCTTTGATCTTTTTCTCCATCTTGAAGAGCTGTGGGTCGAGCGGTTCGGCGCAGGGCGATACGACTGCGCCTTTGCAGAATTTCGGCGGCTCGCCTTCGAGAGGGTTTCCCGCTAGATCCTTGCCTGCTTCCAGCATTTTCACCATGTGAGTTAGCGAGACTGAATCAAGATCAAAAACAGGTTTCGAATCCTTGTGATCGCCTAGCACGTTATGATCTCCGGTAAGAAGCAGTACGTTTTCCAGTCCGAAAAGTGCGGCGCTGAGCATGTCCGACTGAAGGGCCAGGCGGTTCCTGTCCCTGCAGGTAACCTGAAACACCGGTTCTATTCCTTTATCTTTCAGCACTTTGCAAACCGCGAGGCCGCCGAGACGCATTACGGAGGACTGATTATCGGTAACATTGATAGCGTGAACATACGGCCGGACTGTTTCGGCGTCGTGCAGGAGTTTTTCAATATGAAAACCTTTTGGCGGGCCGATTTCCGAAGTTATTAAAAATTCACCTTTTTTTGTGTAATCTGTGAGTTTCATTCATCCTCCGTCAGGTAACTTTTTTGTAATCTCTCAACTTAATTTTGTCTTTGCATTTATCAGCTTCTTTCAGTTCGTTCATTTTGAGAAGAATTTTCTCCCAGCCGCATTCTTTGCTCTTTGTTACTTCGCATTTACCGTTTTTGGTGCCGCCGCACGGGCCGTTCAAAAGTCCTTTTGAGCAGGCTGTGATGGGACAGATGCCGGCGGTGTAGCCGAGATGGCATTCACCGCATTGTTCGCAGTCGTATTTCGAAGGAGTGAATCCTGAAAAGCCCGGAACGTAAAATGTGTTGCATCCCGAAATGGCCGGCTTTTGCGGCAGAATTCCGGCAAGGGTTTGAATGCCGACACCGCATGCGAAAACCACCAGTGTGTCGGCTTTGTCGAAATCGTTCTTGTGCAATTCAATCCGTTTCAATGTGTAATCGTGATTGCACAGGTAGTCCAATGTGAGCTCATTGAAATTTGTCCCCGGTTTCGCTTTGAGGGTTTCTTTCAGCTGATTATATTTTTCAGTTTCGAAAAGAACTTCCTTACAGCCCAGGCAAACGACAAAAAGAACGTTGCCATTCAGGTGCGGTTCTATTTCTTCAATTTTCTTTACCTGTGTTATAAGCATTACTTTTTCTCTCTCAATACTTTTTTGGATTTTCTGAAAATTTCGATCATGTGCGACTTTGACGAGCAGATATTTTCACAACAGCCGCACTCTATGCAGTTCATAACGCCTTCCTTCTTGACGCCGTCCCAGTTTTCCGCCTGAGCGTAGAAGACCAGTTTATGGGGTTTTAAGTCCATCGGGCAGACGTTGACACAGCGTCCGCATTTGATGCACGGTTCCGCGTTCAGATCGTCCTGTTTTTTAACAACGGATATGCCGTTTGTGCCTTTTATCACCGGCGCTTCAAAATTGTTCTGAACAAAACCCATAATCGCGCCACCCATTTTCAGTTCACAGTCATCGCTGATTTTGATTCCGCAGTATTTGACGATATCAGCTATTGTTGTGCCGATGGCCACGATGAAGTTACCCATTTTCTTTGTGTTTTCTCCGGCGACGGTAACAATTCTACTGATAAGCGGCATGCCGTTATAAACAGCGTCATAAACCGCGTAAGCTGTGGCGGTGTTATTTACTATAACGCCGACATCAAGAGGGAGGCCACCGGCAGGAACTTCCCGGTTGAGAACTCTCTTTATGAGCATTCTTTCCGCACCTTCCGGATATTTTGTTTTTACTGAAACTACTTCAATGGAAGTGTTACCTTCTGCCGCCTTTTTCATGGCTTCGATGGCTTCGGGTTTGTTGTTTTCAATGGCAACTATTCCTTTTGAAACACCGGCGGCGCTCATGATGAGAGTCAGGCCCTTAATAATCTCTGCCGGTTTTTCGATCATTAGCCGGTTATCGGCATTCAAGAGCGGTTCACATTCACAGCCGTTGATCAGAATGGTGTCAATTGGTTTGGAGGATTTCAGCTTTACGTGTGTCGGGAACTGCGCGCCGCCCATTCCTACGATTCCGGCATCTTCTATTATTTTCAGCAGATCGGCTTTGGGAAGCGAGGTTGCGTTTTCTTTCGCCCTTATTGATTCATGGAGTATATTCTTGTGGTCGTTCTTTATGACGACTGAAAGCACGTCAAACGGGAGCAGAGGATGTTTCTTTGGGCACACATCCAAGACTTCGCCGCTGACACTTGCGTGTACATTGGCGGATACAAAGCCATTAGCTTTTCCGATGATTTGTCCTTTTTTCACCCTTTCGCCTTTTTTCACCACTGGCTCAGCGCACGCTCCGGCATGCTGCTGCATGGGAATGATCACGACATCTGGGGCAGGCAAAAGTTCGATGGGCATTTTTTCGGTAAGTTCTTTTCTCTCATCCGGATAAATACCGCCGTAAAATCCTTCATTTCTCTTTTCTATTATATTTTTTGAATAGGTTTCGATGAATTCCTGTCCGTTGATTTTATAATCTCTGATGGCGGTTTTTTCGTTGATGAACAAGGCGGTTCTCTTTTGTTCATTCAAGCGCTTGTATATTTTTTCCCAGCCGCAATCGCGGTCTTTGCTTACTTCGCATTTGCCGTTTTTAGTGCCGCCGCACGGGCCGTTGAGCAGACCCTTGGAGCAATCCACGACAGGGCAGATACCGCCGGTGACCGTCAGATAGCATGTTCCGCAGGCTCCGCATTTTTCTTCGAAGAGAGCTATGCCGTGATAACCGCCCTGAAAGCCGGAATCGGTAACGCCGAGCACGGATTTTTTGAGCAGGCCGGCGATTGTTTGAATGCCGACGCCGCATGAAATAACTGCGATAGCGTCGGCTTTGTCGATTTCCGCTTTTACTGACGCGAGCGCTTTATCTGTCAGATGTTCGTTGCACAAGAATTCGAGCGGTAGCATGCCGGTTATCACTTTACCGGCGTTGGAAAGGATTCCGGATAATTCTGACGGTTCCGGTTCCACGTCTGTCTTCAGTTCGTTGAAACATTTTGTGCAGGAGAGGACAAAAATCTTTTCCTTTCCGCCGAGAATGTCGAGAATTTCTTCCCGTGTTTTTAATTTATATTTTGTGTAGTCGATTTTTTCCATTTTAATGAACCCGGAATTTGCGCATAAACTTACCAAAGAGTTAATTAATAAATCGAGCAAAAACTTAACCCGGATATTGCCATGAGCCCGCATGCAATATCCGGATTAGAAAGGGGTAAAAAGCTATGGTATGAACTAATATAGCCATAGGGGCTGATCTTATGGCGTGGAAAGAAGTGAAACCTGTGTTCCGCCCGGCGCTTCCGTCACAGCGGGGGGCGCGTTAGTACCGACGCCGGAAGAGCTGTTCGCTATGGGCAGGCCGAAGGCGTCCGCCAAGTCTTCCACAAGCGGACGATCCACGGACTCGACCTGGCTCAGCCACCGCGCAAACATTCCCGCTTCGGTATGCCCTGTGACATTCCCGAGCTTCTTCAGCGCGGCCCATTGGCCGGGGTGACTGCGCAAGACTCTCTCGATCACCTTGGCCATCACGTGTTCCTTGTCACGGTCCCAAGATTGGAGCAGTCTTGATCCATTCGCGCGCGCCCAGACCATGGCCTCATCCATGTCCTTGAGTCCCAGCTTGTCAAGTTGCAGCTTGAACGATACCCAGTCATGGTAATTGCGCAAGTCTCTCGCCCATACAACCTGCTTAGGCGAGGCGGAGGGTCTTCCCATTGCTTGGCCAGCTCGTCCATTGCCGCAAGCGACAGCGCCGTGCAGACACTTTCCTGGAATTGAGACGTGGAGTAGGGGCCGATCCAGTAATGCCCGAGCTCATGCCCCAGTTGGTAGGCAAACTGTGCATACCAGCGTGTTTCGGGGCAGACGCGCACGATGTACTCCTGTTCGCCGATAGTAGCACGGGGCATTCCATCTGTGGATCGTCTTACGACAAAAGGTTTGCGTCCGAGGAAGGGCTCGGGGGAGATCAGGGTCTCGTCGATGGCCACCAAATGGCGGGTGATCGCTTCGAAGCTTTCTTTCCAATCAGCATCGTCGAACGGGTACTCGATGCGCACATCGGCGGCCGGCGACAGCGACTTGACTGCCGGCACAGATTCCGGCATAGCGGCCGGGGGATTTGTTGAGAAGCTCCCGCATCCGGTCAAGGACATTGCCACGACCAGTAGCGCCATTCTAATACTGTCCATCCATGTCATTGTTCCGACTCCAGTTGACAAGAAATTGCTTTTGCCATGTTTCTACGCAGGCTTCCGCTTAAGCAAGAAGAGATGCGTTTTTATCTGAAACATGGTGCAAAAAACATGCAGAGAAGTCAGACCGGAGCTGGTCGGCTGAACGAGAAAAAGTGACTGGCATGCTGAGATAATAACTTCTCATGAATCGTCAACAGGCAAAGACGCGCAATATCGTCCGCGGCCGGCCAGAAGTGAGCCCGAGTGGATCCTCACGTCACTGAGACAGGAAGTTCCGCGGCGGCACGCCGAAGGTGCGCTTGAAAGCCACGGAGAAGGCGAAGGGGTTGTCGTAACCGCAAAGTTCCGCGATGGTGAGAACCTTGTGGGTGCCTAGGCCCAGCAAATGGGCGGCGTGCTGCATGCGAAGTCGGGTAAGATGCTTCATGACGGACGCGCCGTACCGCCCGTTGCATATGCGGTTGAGATGTTCAGGCGAATACCCCGCGATCTTGGCAAGGTCCCGCAGGGTCCATTTATGGGGCAGGTCGTCCAGCACGTAATGCCAGAGCACCTGCATCCGCGCCTCGTGGAGCGCCTCCTGTCCGCGCTTTTCCGAGTGGAGCATCCTCTGCATCAGCACCGCGACATAACTCTCCTTGCCCATGCGGGCTTCTTCGCTGAGGAAACCTTCAACGGAAGCCTCCTGCATGATATCAAGATAGTCCTTTTCCAGGGATGCGAGGGAGTCGGTCCTGCGGACGCAGACCCGGTCGAACGGGATTTCCCGCCTTATATTGAACCAGATTACTTTCCATGCCCGGCCGGGGATGGTCTCGTAGCGGTGATTAACTCCCTTCGGGGCGATGAGCAGGTCGCCCGGCCGCAGGAAACGCCGCCCCTCGTCGGTCCATAATAGCGCCTGCCCGGCCATTGTTCCCGCCACCACAGACAGGGAGGACGCCGGCCTGTGCATCACGTACCTGCCCCGGAGCCGGCTTACTCCCGCCGCTTCGACGCCCAGCCTGGCCAGCGGCCCGTCACGCAGAAGCGGCAGGAATCGTTCCCTGCATTGCGGACCGATGATGCCCGTTTCACGAATGTCATTGCCCGTTGCAAATATGTCAATACCGCTCATTTCTGCTACTATGGTTCACAGTTGAGTGAAAAGTCAAGAGTTCATAAGACCATATCGCAAAGGAGAAACAGTCATGCATACACCAAAGCTGGAACATCCGCGTCCCGATTTCTTTCGTGAACAGTGGGTCAACCTGAACGGAACATGGGACTTCAAGTTCGATCCGGGCGTTTCCGGTCGCGAGCAGGGGTGGCAGAATGGCACGGCGTACGACCGGGAAATCGTGGTTCCCTTTTGCATGGAGAGCGAACTGGGCGGGGTGGGGTACAAGGACTTCATGCCGGCAGTGTGGTATAGACGGATATTCTCACTGCCCGGGAATTGGAAGGACAGGCTGGTCATTCTCCACGTTGGCGCTTGTGACTTCTTCGCGCGTGTGTACGTCAACGGCATCTGTCTGGGCGAGCATACGGGCGGGTATACGCCGTTGTCGTTCGATATCACGCGCGCCCTGAAGAGGGGAAAGAACACTCTCGCCATCGAGGTGCACGACGATGTGCGCGGCGGACTCCAGCCGGCGGGCAAGCAATGCGCTGCTTTTGCCTCGCAAGGCTGTTCCTACACGCGCACCACCGGAATCTGGCAGACGGTATGGCTGGAGGCGGTGCCGCGGTCATACATTCGCGAGTTCAAGATTGTTACAGACGTTGACAACCGGCGCGTGAGCATTACCGCGCGCACGGGCGGCTGTTCCGCGTCGGCGGAGTTCGAGGCGGTCGCGCTGACGGGAGGAAAGCGGGTCTCCGTCGCGAGGGTAAAGACCTCCTCGTCGGCGCTCGCCCTTTCGCTTGATATCCCAGAAATGGTCACCTGGTCGCCGGACAATCCTTTCCTCTACGATCTCGAGCTTCGCCTGGCGACGCACCACGGGGTCGATTCTGTGAAGAGCTACTTCGGCATGCGCAAGATAGAGGCGAGCGGGCGACAGCTTCTGCTGAACGGCAAGCCCCTCTACATGCGCACGGTGCTGGATCAGGGCTTCTATCCGGACGGAATCTACACGGCGCCGACGGACTCGGCGCTCAGGAGGGACATAGAACTTTCCATGGCCATGGGTTTCAACGGTGCGCGCCTGCATCAGAAAGTGTTCGAACCGCGGTTCCTTTACTGGGCGGACAGGATGGGGTACCTGGTCTGGGGCGAGGCCGGGAACTGGGGATGCAACCTGCTCGACGGGCTGGCCTGCGGGAACTTTATGGACGAATGGATGCAGGTGCTCTCGCGGGACTGCAACCATCCCGCGATCATCGGATGGTGCCCGCTGAACGAGACATCGGGACACCAGGGCGCGCTTCCGCGCTGGTTGCACGGGCATCTGTACCGGCTCAACAAGGCGGTGGATCCGACAAGGCCGGCCATCGACTCTTCCGGCTACATGCATTACGAGGGAGTCGGCTCAGACCTGTATGATGTTCACAACTACTCCATGCCGAAGGCGCTGAAGAAAGAACTGAAGACACTCGCGGCCGGTGACTGGGAACATGCTTTCAAGAACAACCAGGACATTCCGTACGACGGCACCAAGCCCTATTTCGTGAGCGAATTCGGCGGTATATGGTGGTATCCCAAGGGCAAGGGCGTGCACTGGGGCTACGGTGACAGGCCGAAAACGGAGAAGGACTACGTGGACCGGTATGTGGCAACCGTGAAGACACTGCTGGACAACCCCAACATCTGCGGCTGGTGCTACACCCAGTTGACCGACGTCGAGCAGGAAGTCAACGGGCTGTACTACTACAACCGCCGTCCGAAGTTCAGTCCGGCGGCCTCGCGACGGATACGCGAGGCCAACATGGGGCAGGCAGATGGGGAGATGAAGTGAGCGGGGTATAAACCTGATGCATAGGTAACACGTTAATATAGCCATAGGAGGTGAACTTATGAATTCACGTGAGCGGGTGAGAAGGTTCCTGGCGGGCAAGCCTGTGGACCGGATTCCGAACGGACTGGGTGGCTGTGAAACGGCCGGGCTTCACAACGTGGCGTACCACAAGCTGAAGAAGATCCTCGGCGTGGATCATACGGGGAATCGCGTCTGCACGTTCATGAACAACGCCATCTTTGAGCCGCCGGTTCTGCGGGCAATGGAAGGCGACATCATCCTGCTCGCTTCCCGGATGTGTCCTTCGCGTTTCTGGGGACCCGATGCCGCGCGGGAATGGAAGAGGCTCCCGATCTGGGACATTGAACTCCAAGTGGCCCGGGACTGGAACTTCCTCAAGGATGCCGACGGCGCGTGGTGGTGGGACGACAACGCCATGTGTCCGCCCGGGGCCTTCTACTTTGATCCGCCCGTCAACAGCAGTGTGGGTCGCGATTTCAACATGGCAGACTTCCCGTCGCCGGACACATTCAACCCGTCTCATGAACTCCCGGATTCGCTGTTGCGGCGGCTGGAGGAAGACGCCCGGTGGCTGTACGAAAACACCGATTATGCAATCTCCTGCGGCGAAATGATCCACGACCTGCAGATCCGTCCCGGCGGAACGCAGTCCCGGCGGAACGCAGTCGTGGTGGATGCAGATGGTGGTGGAGCCGGAGGCATGTCATGAGTTTCTGGACAAGGCGGTGGATGCGGGTCTTGCGCACCTGCGTCAACTGGACCAGGCTGTCGGCAAGTACTGCGACATTCTCGGCATCGCCGACGACATGGGCGACACGCGTGGAATAACGGTTGGTCCCGATCTCTGGCGAAAGATATACAAACCGCATTACAAGCGGCTGTTTACCGAGTGGCACAAGATAACGAAGATGAAGGTGAACCTCCATTCGTGCGGTTCCATGACGGAAATCCTGGGCGACCTGGTCGAATGCGGCGTGGATATTTACAACCCCGTTCAGATTTCGGCCAACAACATGGCGCCGGAGACGCTCAAGAAGCGTTTCGGAAAGAATCTGATCTTCTACGGCGGCGTCTATGACGCGGTGAAACTCAGTGGCGAGAAGTCCCCGGACATTGTCTACGAAGCCGTCAAGGCCAACATCCGGACATTCAGCAGGGGTGGGGGTTACATCTTCGCCGGGGTTCACAACCTGCCGCCGGACATGCCCGAAGCGCATCTCGCGGCCATGCTTCGCGCATACCGCGACAGCCGCCCGGAATCGGAGCTTCTCAATGCCGGGCCGTGAAGCCACCAGCTTGTTGATCACGCCCGGTCGGTAATAGTTTGGCGATTTGAAGTGATAGCAGGCAGTAAGAGCGCGTAGGCGGAAGAAGGTTTTGAGAGAAGTAAGTGAAGGAATGCGAGAGGGTTGAGGTTCCGGATGCGGGCGGTATGGATAAAGCTCATGAGAACCTCATGGTTACGCAGGCATTGGCCGGGAAAAGAGCGGTTGCCTAGAGCATATTAAATAAAACTGTAGCCATAGAAGAGGTTTTCTGATAGTGTATTTGCATGAAAACACTATCAGTAGATTTAAGAGAGAGGATTCTGGCGTCGTATGATGCGTCAGAAGG
>JBFZFB010000079.1:0-18100 GCA_041306605.1 Lentisphaerota bacterium
CGGAACAGACGATCTGCCCGCGGCCGTCTATCGGACGACCCAAAGGATCAACAACACGGCCAAGCAAACCTTCACCAACCGGCACCTCAAGAACTTTCATGGTCCGCTTGACAATATCACCCTGCTCTATGCCGGAATAATCACCAAGAATGATGACTCCAACATCATCACGCTCAAGATTCATTGCCAATCCGTAAACATCATTCGGAAATTCCAGCATCTCTTCGTACATCACACCCGGCAATCCCGACACACGCGCTATCCCGTCCCCCGACTCAAGAACGCGCCCTATCTCCTCCAACCCGAATTCCTGCGAATATTTACCGGCATTCCGCTCCAGAACTTCCGCAATACCTTTGGAATCTATGTGTATGCCTGACATGCGAAAAAGATTAAGATTTTTTACTCCAACATTCAAGACAGAACCCCTATCATCCGCCTTTTATCGGTTTCAATAAAAAAACATGCCATTTTAAAGCCATTTACACTTTTAAGCCTAATTACTCTGTCTGTTATAGTATTTCACAATATGTGGAATTTATTTTCTTTTATTCTGTTTACAAGCCATTCATGAATGCCTATTCTTTCCCCTGTTTTGCTCCTTGGGGATAAACTGGAGCATTAAAGGAATAGTTATATGAAGGATAAAATCACGAAGGTTACAAAAGTATTAAAATCAACGTCCGCAACAGCCACGGAAACCAAAAAGATTGTGTTTCGTTGCCAGGCAGACCAGAACAGTCAAGTGTTTGTCGCCGGGACATTTAATGAATGGAATCCGAAAAAGCACAAACTGAAATACAACGATGGTATTTTCACCGGATCAGTGTCAGTACCCAAGGGTCGTCATGAGTATAAATTTGTTGTCAATGACACCTGGTGCCTGGATCCAGACTGCACAGAATGGACACCCAATGGATTGGGAAGTTTAAACAGTGTTGTCGTAATAAACTAACATATAATCAAGCTTCCACTCATGATGAATTTCTCCATTTTCAAAGGTAAAAACCACTTTCCCTTTGTATCTGGCAGGAAAAACTTGACTCTTTTTTGCATTTTGCTATAGTTCATGGTGACAGGGCAGAATACATGAAGGTTTTTTGTCGCTTGAAGAAGGGAGGGGCACGTGGATAACGAATTGCTTAACGAGCAAGTTCAGGTCGAACGCAAACTTTTCACCTTCGAACTCAAGGAAAATCCCCGGGGGAGATTCCTGAAAATCACGGAGGATGTCGGCGGCAGGAGAGATACTATAATCATTCCCGCTTCCGGACTTGAAAATATCCGTGAAATTCTTGATCACGCAATAAGCGCAAGCGAGGAAGCAGGCCCCTGCAAAACGGAGACAACGGGATAGAAGGGAAAGCCTGAATCTGTGTACGCTAAAATTTCCATCGCTACGGTATCGGTGTTTTTACTTGTCGCAATATCAGCCTTTGCCGGCACCGCAGATGAACTGCTTCAGCAGGTAATAGAAAGATTGCCGCGCGAACAGCTTAATATAACAGGCGATATCATTGTACGCAGACAACGTGGCATCGTAATAAGCCAATTTCAATTTGAAACTATTATCAACTGGGGAAAGACCCCTCCACATGCATCCTACATAATCCGCGACGCTTTCGGCAGTGACTTGGAGCAACTCTCCATCACACGGACAACTGAAGAAAACCCGGCAATAAACTACAAAAAAGGCTCTCCTCTTTCAGACGCCACCCTGCCTGATATGTCAGCCGCCATACAAAATACCGATTTGAGCTGGCTTGACCTAACGCTGTCTTTCCTCTGGTGGCGCGGAGGATCAATCAAAGGATCTGAACAAATACGCGGCCGGAATTGCACCATAATCGAGGTGCCGGCCCCGAAAACAAGCCAGCATCAATACGCCTATGTACGACTATGGATAGACGATGAAATGTTCATGCTTCTACAGGCTGAAGCCTACAACAAACAACATCTGCCGATTCGTAAGCTCTGGATAAGAAGCATGATGAAAGCCGACAACCGGTGGATGATCAAAGACATGGAAATACAAGGCGAGTCTGTCAAACATCGCACAAAATTGCATATAACAAACGTGACCGATAACAAGCAGCAACCGGAATCATTGCATGAATTCCCGGACACGCTCTGATTTTGAAATCACAATTACCCGCCCCATTCTTGCCGCGGGCAGATAAAGAGAAATCCTCATCCTAATTTCTGCTTTATTCCCGGCCGCATCTTCGCTAACTTCCATGTCAAATGAATCATCAGTCAAAAGCCGTAAAACACAATTATCCAAAGTCAAAGGTCTGCCCGGTATGTCAACGATTCACAGGGCCTGCCAACACCTGCCCCTACTGCGACACTGACATCATTCAACCACTCTCAATACGCGTTCTCCGCCGTTCAGCTCTGTTACTAGGCATCACCGGGCTTGCCATCACCTTTTTCACCGCCACCCGGAAAGAACCAACTCTAACCCGGATCGGCTCAATCACCCCATTAATGAATTTCGCGCAAGTCAAGATTGCAGGCACAATAGACAAAGATCCATACACCGGAGAAAATAACGGAACAGTAGATTACATCTCCTTCCCCGTCAGAGATGAATCCGGACAACTGCTCGTCACAGCCCACGATGGCGTCAGTAAGTCCATCGCCAGCTCAGACAGACCCCCGCGCAAGGGTGACCGCATTGAAGCCTCAGGTTCTCTTAACGTTTCCGCAAACGGTAAAATCAAACTGCGTGTCCAGTCAGTAAACCAGATGAAGTATTTTCCGGAAGATAACAAACCATGATAACCGCCTGTCTTTCAGCAATAGCAGGAGCATTGATTTCAGCTTTCGCCGCATGTATTCCCGGCCTGCACGTATACAACATAATGGCCCTAATCGTTATAATACTGCATACAACACACACCACCCTGCCCCCTGAAATACTTATCCCCTGCGCTTCCGGCATGATGGCCGGCTTTGCCATGCTGAACACCATACCTTCAATACTTCTATCAGCCCCGGACGAAAGCGCCATATTTACCGTACTGCCCGGCCAGAAATATCTCATGCAGGGACACGGTTATGAAGGGATAATGATAACCGCCGCCGGCGGACTCGCCGGTTTGTTTGTTCTCATATTCATTGTCGGCCCGCTTGCGCCTGTCATCCTGCCGGCCGCACAATATGTCCTGCGCCCGCACACCCACTGGATTCTCTGGTGCGTCATCTGCTTCATGCTTATGTCAGAATGGCACCAGGAAGGTAGACTCGGCCAGGGCGGCTGGTCAAAATTTCTTAGAAGCTGGAAAGCACCCGGCATGGGAATACTCACATTCGCTCTTTCCGGGGTACTTGGTTTTATACTCCTTTACAAATCACCATTGGACGAAAAAAACGCGTTCCAAAATCTCATGCCTGCTTTCATCGGTTTATTCACACTGCCATGGCTCATCATCAACACCGTAAGCCGCGCTAAAATACCGCCGCAGGAGATCACCGCAGGCATTTACAAATCGGCTGTCTTCAAAGGCGCTGTCGCCGGCAGTATAGGCGGCGGATTCGCCGCGTTCTTTCCTGTAATCACCGGCGGTATCGGCGGATTCCTCGCCGGACATGCCACAGCCATACGCGATAACCGCGCTTTCCTCGCATCACAGGGAACATCCAAACTGATCTACTATGCCGGCGGCCTGCTCTTCTTCTTCGTGCCCGGCCTCCAAACCACACACGGCGGCGCCGCATGGATGATGCGCGGACTCTACACGCCGTCAACCAATTACGACTATCATCTCGCGCTCGCGGCCATCGCCATCTCGGGGTGTACCGCCTTCCTTCTTGTCTCACCACTCGCCAGATTGACCATAACAATAATCAAAAAATGCGGATTCCGGACAATATCCGCCGCCGCCCTCGCTCTGGCCACCGTTATTGTCTACATCATCACGGGATATATGGGTTTAATCATAATGCTGACATCCACAGGAATAGGACTCATACCGGTATTATTCGGCTCCAGACGCCTGCACTGCCTCGGCATAATACTCCTGCCAATGGCATGCAATATGTCAGGCTTGGGACCATCAATAGCAAAACTAATGGGATTATTATGAAAGGCATCACACATTTCGCCGTCGGAATAGCAACAGCCTCCTGCTTCCCCCAAGCAGTCCATGCCGGTGCCGCCGGAAATCCATTATACTTCATCCTTGCGGGCATATTCGGACTTATGCCCGATACCCTTGACTTTAAATTTTACCGGTTCTTTTACAAACACGATATCGAGATCATCCCCGACCCGAACAAACCCGATCCCCAACTTATAGCCGATGCCATTGCGCTTGCCGTCAACACAACACATGCCACCGGCAAAAATATCCGCGTCAAATTAAACACCATCCCAATCGCTCCCGACACATGGCAGCAATACAAAGTCAGCTTCAACACAACAACACGCGAAGTAACAGTTTCATACGGCCCTCTTGTTGACACCAGCGGCACTCCCATCACCTCTGAAAACAGGCGCCGCAAATCACTGACAGCATCAGCCAAACTGGATTGCAACATAAGACTAGACTATCAGGCAACAATCATAATCGACATATTTGACGGACCACTCCTTAAAATGTCGCCCACCAGAGACCACAGCGTAATTCCGCATTTCATCCCGTGGCATCGCCAATGGAGCCACAGCCTGGTGCCATGCCTGCTCATGGCGCTCACAGCCGCCGCCGCATGGAAACCGCTTGCGGGCATGATAATCATGACCGCCTATGCGTCACATATCGCGATTGACCAGATCGGCTTCATGGGAAGCAATGTTTTATTCCCGTTCCGCGCTGACAGAACTCACGGCCTTAACATGGTTCACTCCAATGACGCGCTTGCCAATTTCAGCATCGTATGGATCTCCTGCGTCGTCATGTTCTGGAATCTCTACAATTCTTCACCCTTAACATTACCCGGCTTTAACCTGATAAAATTGCTTATGTACGGAGTATTTCTGCCAGGGCTGGCCTACATCACCATCCGTCACAAAACACTCGTTGCCGCCAAAATAAGAACCAAATGGAACAATTTTAAACATTTGTTCCTGCAAAACCGGAACACCGCATGATTTTTTAAAAGAAAAACATTGCCTATCAAAAACAAAACCGGAAAAATAACACCCGAAACAATAAATCCGTTCATTTATTAAACAAATATTGTTTCGGAGAAAATAAATATGCCGCCCAAAAAAATACTGCCGGACGCCAAAAGACAGGCAGAGATCATAGCCGAGCTCCGGCGCGACCGTGAAATCCGCCAGAAAAGCTACCGTGAACAGGCGCTTAAAATCCTGCCTCATATCTGCGCGCGATGCGGCCGCGAGTTTTCAGGCAAGCGGCTTCGCGAACTCACTGTTCATCACAAAGACCATAATTACAAAAACAATTCGCCCGACGGTAAAAACTGGGAACTGCTTTGCCTGTATTGCCACGATAACGAACACGAAAAAAACCGCCTGGCCGGACATTATCAGGATGCCGTGGCGGACAGCCAAAAGCAACCACCTTCTGTTTTCCAGCCATTCGAAAAACTGGATACAATCCTCAAATCCAAGGAAAAACCACCCGAACCTGAAGGAAAGAACAATAACTGAAATTCAATCCAGCACTTGACTTAACAGGCTGTTCTAAGCCATTATCACCACACTTTCTGGATAAAGCCAGCTTAGCTCAGTCGGCAGAGCAGGTGATTTGTAATCACCAGGTCCCCGGTTCAAATCCGGGAGCTGGCTCCAGGTTTGAAATGAAACAATTTTTACTAACCATAATGTGCCTGACAGCTATCAGCCTACTGGCTGTCGAACCGGCAACAAACCGCCCCGCAACGTGGGCACAGCCTGTCAAAATAGATGGCGTGCCAAATCTCCATAAGATTAACGACAATCTATACCGCAGCGCGCAACCAACACCTTCCGGCATGCAGAATCTTAAACAACTGGGAATTAAAACCGTCTTAAACCTGCGGGCCTTTCATTCAGACCGTGACGAAGTCGGAACAACAGACCTTCAGAAAGAACACATCAGCATGAAAACCTGGCATCCGGAAACAGAAGACGTGATTAAATTCCTGCAAATCGTAACAGATACCAATCGAACACCCGTGCTGGTGCATTGCCAGCACGGCGCCGATAGAACCGGAACCATGTGCGCCTTATACCGCGTTGCCATTCAAGGATGGACCAAACCGGCGGCAATCACCGAAATGACCAACGGCGGATTTGGCTTTCATAAAATATGGCAGAACCTGCCGAAATGGATCGAAACTGTTGACGTCGAATCAATAAAGAAAACTGCCGGCATCACAAATGGAATACAACAATAATTAACAATACCCTTTTCACATCTGGAGGACACTTAATATGGCTAAAATAATTCCAAAAGAAATCAGACGGCGACATATCATTCAGTGGTGCTTATTACCCATAGTACTCATCACCATCGCATTCGGCTGGAAGTTTCCACTGCTCGGCTTCAGCGTACCAATTGTCATGATCATGGGCATGATCGGCGGTATAATTCGAGGTCGGTATGTTTGCGGCAATTTGTGCCCAAGAGGCAGTTTCTTCGACAGAATGGTGAGCCCCATCAGCAGAAAATCAGCAATCCCTCAATTCCTCCGCAATACAGCATTCCGCTGGATAATTTTCGCGTTATTGATGGGTTTCATGATTTTCCGTATAGCCCAAAATCCAACCAGCATAACACACTGGGGCCTCGTTTTCTGGCTGATGTGTGTAATAACCACTGCTATAGGATTGTTTCTTGGCATACTTATTCATCCCCGCGCCTGGTGCGCATTCTGCCCTATCGGCACAATGCAAATGGCGCTGGGCGGGAAAAAACATCAACTTAGAATCGACTCAAACAAATGTGTAGAGTGCAAGATGTGCGAAAAAGCATGCCCGTTTGCATTGTCCATCGTAAAACACAAAACCGGCGGCTGTATGCTGGATCCGGACTGCCTGAAATGTTCAGAATGCGTCGCAGTCTGTCCTAGAAAAGCTTTGTCGTGGCCATCGAAAAAACAAACTGCAAATACATCTACACAATCAAACCAATGAAAATAAGGAGTGTCATAAAATGAAAATCATTCAGCATATCGCGCTAAACTGTACCGACCTGAAAACCATGGAACATTTTTATGTAAAACATTTCGGATTCAAGCGCTCCCGCGTTTTTAACGAACATACACCTGATGAATTTATCATGCTCCGTCTCGGCCAAACCTGCCTTGAACTGTTCAAAGCAAAAACAGCATCAAAAGACCAATCAGGCGGAGAACAAAACATCGGTTTTAAACACCTCGCATTCGAAGTGCCTGACATAAAATCTGCCGTTGCCGCCCTCCACGCGGACGGAATCAAGACGGACAACATCGCAGATTGCTCTTCAATCGTCAAAGGACTGAGCGTTTGCTTCTTCAAAGATCCGGACGGAAATCAACTTGAACTTATGCAGGGATACAAAGACCAATTCCCTCAATAAAAACGAAATTTAGCCATCCCTCAAATACGATCGGACTATAACGTGATTCAGACATTACTATGGGACAATGACGGCGTATTGGTGGATTCTGAAAAAGTCTTTTTCGAAACAACACGCGCCGCGTTCAATTCTGCAGGACTGGATTTGACAATTGAATACTGGGCAAAGTTTTATCTTGGCGCCAGATTAAGAAGCATTGATATTGCCATCAAACTTGGCGCATCCAGAACAACCGCGCAAGACATTGTAGACAAACGCAACATCGCCTTTCAAAAACGCTTAAAGTCACCCATTCCGGTCATGCCGAAAATACCGGAAGTCATCACTGCCTGCCACAAAAAATACCGCATGGCTGTTGTAACAAGCGCCCCAAGACGTCAATTTGACCTGGTCCATAAACACACAAAACTTTTGTCTTTTTTCGAATGTGTGGTTACTGCCGATGACTGCAAGCGGGAAAAACCTGACCCGGAAACATACCTCTTAACCATGCACCGCATGAATGTTCAACCGGATTCCTGTCTCGCAATAGAAGATTCACCACGCGGACTTACTGCCGCCGTGTCGGCCGGCATTAAATGCGTAATAATTCCAACGCCTTTAACAGATATAAGCGCCTGCAAATCAGCATGCGCCATAATAGAGAACGCGGGCAAACTGGAACAAGTTATTTCATCGCTTTGACAAAACATTCCGCTCGTAAGCCTTCACTTCTCCTATCCAGGCGGGACCAACCGGAACATCCTGCGTCAAACAGTAATAATCCCACACCGCGCCGGCTGGAAGCGTCTTTATCTCCTCCAGTAAAGCAAGCCGGGCGGTAAAATCACCGCTTTTTTCATATTTCCGCATCATGCTAATCGGCTCAATCAGCGCCAGCATTAATGCCTTAATCATATTGCGCGTCCCTATAACCCATGCCGCGACACGGTTAATGCTGGCATCAAAGAAATCCAGACCAATATGAACACGGCCAAGATAACCGCCCCTGACAATCTCTTCGGCTATAGCCTTTAACTCGTCCGTCAAAGTCACCACATGATCGCTATCCCACCTCACGCCGCGGCTTACATGCAGAAGTATTTCATCCATCCACGTTAGAACTGAAGAAATCTTGTCGGATATGACTTCAGTCGGATGAAAATGCCCGGCATCCAGACAAAGCAGTTTCTTGTTCGCCACCGCGTAACCAAGATAAAACTCATGGGAACCAACCACATAGCTTTCAGATCCTATCCCGAACAGCTTGCTCTCAACCGAATCAAGATTATACGCAGGATTAAGCTTTTCCCTGAACACCTGATCCAGCGATCCTTGTAACAATTCTCTCGGATGCCTCCGGTCAACCGGAACATCCTTGCTGCCGTCCGGCACCCACACATTCGTCACGCACGCACTCCCAAGCGCCTTGCCCATGGCGGCTCCGATCCTGCGGCACACCACTCCATGTTCAATCCAGAACTTCCTGATATATTTATCAGGATTGGAAAGCGTCATACCGTCAGCCGATTTGGGATGCGAGAAAAAAGACGGATTAAAATCCATTCCCATGCCGCGCGCTTTCGCCCAGTCTATCCATCCCGCGAAATGCTTCGCCTCGAGCTCGTTTCTTTCCACTCTCCTGCCGCCTGTTTCCGCGTATATCGCGTGAACATTGACTCTGTGCTTGCCGGGAATCAAACTGAGCGCTTTATCAAGATCTTTCCGTAATTCATCCGGAGTGCGGGCCCTTCCGGGATAATTTCCTGTCGCCTGAATACCGCCTGACAATTCCGCATCCGGCGACTCAAACCCTTTAACATCATCACCCTGCCAGCAGTGAAGCGAAACAGGAATAGCTTTCAGTTTCCTGATAGCCGCATCAGTATCCACCCCAAGTTCCGCATAATATCTTCTCGCGCGCGCGTAAGCTTCTTTTACCTTGCTTGTTTTTATCATGATTCTTCTCCACTTTGTGTTTAAATCTGCAGATACCCGAGCCGTTATTACCCCTCTCAACATCAATCCGCTATTTCATGGCGCATATCTTGCAGAATTGCTCGTACGTCTTATCCCAGACTTTCGTATCCTGCGGCTTATACTGTTTTATGGGAAATGCCGCTTTAATTATCGGCAGCGCGTCAGCCATCGAACGGATAATCCCCAAGCCCATTGCCTGAACCATGAAATTGCCGACCGCGGTTGCCTCCTCCGGCCCCGCAAATACAGGCAAACCAAGCGCATCCGCCGTAAACTGATTAAGCATCTCATTCTTAGAACCACCGCCCACAATGTTCACTGCCTTGCTCTGCTTTCCGCATACCGAACAAATCTGCTCATTCACCATTCTGTATTTCAAAGCCAGACTCTCATAAACCAGCCGAAGGAAACTTCCTCTATCTTGCGGTACTGTCTGCTTCGTTTTCTTCAAAAACCCCGCTATCGCCGATTCCATGCTGGCAGGATTGTAAAAACCCGGATCATCCGGATTTATCAAAGCTGAAAACGCGGGCGCTTTTTCAGTCATTTTATCCATTTCCCGCCACGCCATCTCTTGTCCGTCGGCAACCGCCCAGCCGCGCCGCAATTCCTGAACAAGCCAGGTTCCCATGCAGTTTTTCAGAAAACGGGTGTTCCCTATGCCGCCTTCATTGCTGATGTTAACAGCCATCGCTTTTTCGGAAGTTATCGGATCGGGAATAAGCTTGCCCACCAGCGACCATGTCCCGGAACTGATAATAAGCGCTTCATCACAATTACTTACCGGAGCGGCAGCAAACGCGCTCGCCGTATCATGCGAACCAACAGCTATCAGCTTTGCACAGTTCAGCCCTACAGAATCAGCCAGAGGCTTCAGCAACTGCCCCATAACCGCGCCGGGCTCGACAATTTCCGGCATTACATTTGCCGGTATCCCCAGTTTCTCAAGTATTTCACGGCTCCATTTTTTCTGCTTGGCATCCATTAACTGTGTAACGCTGGCCCACGACACATCCACACTCTTCACACCGCCAAGATAATAATAAAACACCGTCGGCACCGGCAGAAATAAACAACCATCCTGCAGAAGAGAACGCCGGTTCGTCATAAACCAGAGCAGTTGATTGCTAACATTGAAAGGCTGAAAATGAATGCCCGTGATTTCATAAACACGTTTCGCGTCAATCCGGGCCTTGACTTTGTCTATCATGTCATCAAGCCTGTGATCCCGATAACAATAAATTTTCCCCAGCATGTCACCGTCCGCCGAGACAAACTGCCCGTCGGCACCCCATGTGTCAATGCCTATGGAATCAAGCTTGTCAGAAACATCACGCCTGTACGCGCGAAGCCCGGCAATAATGTTCTGATAAATGGAAATATCGTTCCAATATGTCCGTTCGGTCAATGCCCCGCTTCTGTCCGCCGCGTAGAAAGATGTGCCTTCATGCGCAAAACGATGAAGCTCCCGCATGGTGAAAGATCCTTTTTCAAAAGAACCGGCGAAACACTTACCCCCCGACGCTCCCAAATCAACAGCCAACAGTCGCTGAGTACTCATTTCTGTTTCTCCATCATTTTCACCCTGTGCTGGGGCCCCTCAAGCGACATGAGATCCTTAATCTGCTTGTCCGTCAGAAACTGGGGCGTCCCCACAACCGCCGCCGCCACCATGGACTTGGCCGCGTCTTCAACCACCACGCACCTGTAATAAGCCTGCTTCATTGTAACACCCAGCGCTGTAATACCGTGGTTCCCCATGAAAATAGTGTCGCTGTTCCGGGCACACGCGCCAACAGCATCAGCTAAATCCTGCGTGGTAGGAGTAATATACGGAACTTTGCCAATACGGCCCAGATCACAGACAAACTCAGCAAACATGGCCTTCAGCTCCACTCCGGCACTGATGACCCCCGAAGCCCACGGTGAATGCGTATGAAATATCGCCATTATGTCGGGCCTCTCACGGTAAATCGCCAGATGCATGTTAACTTCTGACGTCGGCCTGCTATGACCCGATACCTGCTTGCCTGACAACGGATCCATCCCGCAAAGATCGTCCGGTGCCATATCGTCCATGGCAAAACCGCTCGGCTTCATCCATACAATTTTACCGTCCCGCGCGCTGATATTCCCGCCTGCCCCGGCAACAAGCCCGGCACCGGCAATCTTAACACCATAATTAATCAGTTCAGCTTTTATGTCTTTCATCTATATATTCCATTTTATTTGTTTGTTTAACACAGCCCGCCAGTTTCATGGCGGCACAATAGAATCCAGACATATTGTATACATCGTCCGACGAAAAAAAGCCAATCTTTCTTCAGGCTACTTTCTCTTCGGTGCCGCATGAATACACTGCCCGTGGACAGCATGCGCAGCTTCCATCCAGGCCTCTGAAAATGTGGGATGACAGTGTATTGTCCGCCCTATTTCTTCGGCTGTAAGCTCAGCGCTTATCGCTACAATGGCTTCTGAAATCAGCTCTGTGGCATGGGCCCCAACCGCCTGCGCGCCAAGAAGCTGATCGGTTTCAGCATCAGTAACCCATTTGACAAATCCCGTCGTTTCTCCAGCCGCCATAGCCTTTCCAAGCGAAGCAAACATATACTTACCGACTTTTACATTTCGGTTCTGCTTTTTCGCCTCTTGCTCGGTCAGCCCCGCACTACCAACCTCTGGCGCAGTGAAAATACAGGCCGGCACAACCGCTCCCGCCTTGGCCGACCGGCCACAGGCGTTTTCAGCGGCCGCAACACCCTGCGCAGTCGCCGCGTGCGCCAACTGCGTTGACCCGGCCGTAACATCGCCAATAGCATAAATAGTCGCCACCTTTGTCCTGCAGAATTTATCCGTCTCTATAAAGCCCCTCTCATTCACTGACAACCCAGCCTTTTCCAGCGCCAACCCGTCAGTCACCGGCTTTCTTCCAATGGAAACCAGCAGAAGATCAGCCTCCAGCGTTTTGCTACTTACGCTTCCCTGCACTTTTTTTGCATCAGCACTGATCTTTTCAAGCGGCGCTCCCGTGATGATCTCAATGCCAAGCTCTTTTTCCATACTGTTGCGCACGGTCTGCCGCACATCTTTGTCCAATACCATCAGAATATCTTCCAGCATTTCCACTATGGTCACCTTCACTCCAAGCTGGGCCGCCATACACGCTAGCTCACAGCCGATAACGCCACCGCCGAGAACTATCATCTTCGCCGGCAGTTTGGTGAGCGCTAGAAAATTTTTGCTCTCAACCACACGGTCGCTAACCGGCAGAAAACCGGGCATCACCGATGTCGATCCTGTCGCGATAATGACTCTGCCCGCTTCAATCGAAGTAACAGCATTGTCCTTGCCGCGCACCTCTATCTTTCCGCGCCCGGCAAATGAAGCCGCCCCTTCAAAAACCTTCACGCCGTTTGCTTTCAGCAACTGCGCCACACCGCCCTTCAAACGCGATACCACTTCATCCTTGCGCCTGATCATGGCGGAATAATCAAAAGAAATTGGACCTGTTTTTACGCCCAAATCCGCCCCGTGAGAGGCATGATGATACAAACTGGAAGATGAGATCAGCGCCTTGGTGGGAATACAACCCCAGTTCAGACACGTTCCGCCCAACGCTTCCCTCTCAATCAGACCAACCGACACGCCCAACTGCGCCGCGCGTATCGCCGCCGGATAACCGCCCGGCCCGCCGCCAATAACTACTACGTCAAACTTTTCCATAACTCAATATCCTCTAATTTGTTTTTTATTCCGTTAACAAATGCCGCACCAGTGGCGCCATCCACAATACGATGGTCCGTGGACAATGTCATTGTCATCATGGACCTTATTTTCATCTGACCCTCAATAACAACAACTTTCTGAACCGTGCTGGCAACAGCCAGAATACCGGCTTCACCGGGATTTATAATGGCGTTGAAATTTTCAACATCCAGCATGCCCATGTTGCTGACAGTGAAAGTACTGCCCGTCATCTCGTCCGGCAACAGCTTGCCCTCCTTCGCGCGCGTGGCCAGACTCTTGGCCATATCATGAAGCTCCATCATGTTAAGCTCGGTAGCGTTCTTTATAACAGGCACCACAAGCCCGTCATCCAGCGCCACAGCCATTCCAAGATCAACACTGCTGTGCCACCTTATCGTCCTGCCGTCGGAAACACTGTTCAACACAGGAATTTCTTCCAGCATCATGATAACCGCCTCAAGAATGAAATCCGTCACAGTGTAAACCTGTCCCTTTGCCTTCAGTTCCTGCCTGTATGCAAAAAGATCGGTCATGTCGGCACTTACCGAAACATAAAAATGCGGTGTTGTGGTAAAGCTCTGCGTCAAACGCTGAGCTATCACCTGTCGCATCTTGCTCAAAGTCTTCGGCCGCTCAGCCATGGCGTTCCTGACATCCTGCACCATTATACGGCCCGACACACCCTTTCCGCGCACTGTAAGAATATCAATGCCTTCCTTTGCCGCCAGACTCTTGGCCGACGGTGAAATTTTCATATTTGAGTAGCCTTTACTTTCCAGATAAGCCACAACGTCCCGTTCCACAACACGGCCATTTCCTCCCGTTCCTTTAATCTTTAACGGGTCTATAACGCATTTCTTCGCCAGCGCTTTGGCACGCGGCGAAATGAAGAATCTGCCCGGAACTTCAGGCGCGGACGGAACCGCCGCCGCAACCGACACAGATGCTGGCGCCGCCGGGGCCCCGCCGGCCGCCTTTACCGGTGCCGCCTGCCTGGCTTCCTGCCTCACTGCCGGCGCGGAAACAGGCGCCGTTTTCACCACATCCGGAACAGCCTCGCCTTTTTCACCAATAAACGCGACTGTCACAGAAACAGGAACCGTTTCGCCTTCACCGACAATTATTTTCAGGAGCGTCCCGTCAAAGAAACTCTCCACCTCAAGAACGGCTTTGTCTGTTTCTATCTCGAACATGACATCACCTTTCTTGATAATGTCACCCTCTTTCTTGTGCCACTTCATTATCGTGGACTCTTCAGTAGCCTGACCGAATTTGGGCATTACCACTGCTTGTGCCATCTTAATCCCCCTTCCAGAATCAAATCATATACTAGAAATAAAACCTCTTTATATTACACGTTTATTAATCAAAGCAGAACTCTCTTAACCATGTTGGCAATCCGCTTCGCGTCCGGCAGAAACGCCGCTTCCAGAACATGAGACTGCGGAGCAATCCCGTTCTCCGCGCCGATTCTAAGAACAGGCGTGTCAAGATAATCAAACGCCTCTTCCATGATTCGGGACGCCACTTCTCCGGCAAAACTGCCTATGCTGATGCACTGACTGGCAACTACACAGCGCCCGGTCTTCTTCACCGAACGCACCACTGTCTCCATGTCAAGCGGAACAAGAGAACGCAGATCTATTACCTCAACACTCACGCCCTTCTCCGCCTTAAGCATTTCCGCCGCCTTCAGCGCGTCATGCACCGCGGGGCCCCATACCACTATCGTGGCATCCGACCCTGCAAGCTTCACATCAGCTTCACCGAACGGAATAAGATATTCTCCTTCCGGCACATTTCCCTTCGCCGTATAAAGAAGTTGTGACTCTACAAACATGACTGGATTATTATCGCGTATGGCCGTCTTTAACAGGCCCTTGGCGTCATAAGGCGTCGCCGGATATATCACATAAATGCCCGGTATATGCGTGAAAATAGTCTCCAGCGTCTGCGAATGCTGACCGCCATAACCTTTTCCGCCGCCAACTGAAGCGCGATATACCAGCGGCACCTCTGCCTTGGCGCCTGACATGTAATGCCACTTCGACGCCTGATTGCTGATCTGATCCGAAGCCATAAGTGCGAAGTCCATATACATGAGCTCTACAACAGGCCGCAGTCCAACCATCGCCGCGCCAACGGCTGTACCGCAAATTGCCGCTTCGGAAATCGGCGAGTTGAATACCCGCTGACGCCCGAAAGCTTCCAGCAACCCCTTGGTAACCTTGAACGCACCGCCGTAATCAGCAACGTCTTCCCCGTAAATAATAACACGGCTATCACGCTTCATTTCTTCAAGAAGCGCTTCTTTGATCGCGTCTTTATATGTAAGCTGACCATCCTTACGCTTGATCTCCGGCTCTTCCTTTACAATTTTTGTCTTTGTGAATTCTTCCGGAACAACATCAGCCGATGTGTCAGTGTACATATACTTGATCACATCAGCCGGGTCAGGATCAGCCGATGCCACCGCCCTTGCCGCCGCATCAGCATTTCGCTTGGCGACATGCCCCTTCAGCGCTTCATACTGCTTGCTTGTCAGCACCTTGCCCTTGATAAGTTCCGCGGCATAGACATCAATCGGATCAACCTCTTTCCACGAAGTTTCCTCATCGCGCTCACGATATTCGTTGCGCGGATCGCTTAGCGAATGTCCGTAATAACGGTAAGTGTCCAACTCAATCAGATAAGGACCATCGCCCTTGCGACAGCCTTCCGTCGCGCGGCGCACAGCATCCCTCACTGCCAGTACGTTCATCCCGTTGACAACTTCCGCATGCATGTTGTTTTCGGCAAATCCGGCCGCGCGGCGTGCGAGAAAATCAACCCCCGCCACCTCCACCTGCGCCCTGCCGGTCATTCCATAATGATTGTTCACCACAAGGAAAATGATGGGCAACCCGAATTTATGCTTGCCCGCGAGTTTGTTCGTAAACTGATTCATGGCCGCCCAGTTTAACGTCTCCAGAACCACGCCGTTGGCATAAGCGCCGTCACCCGCGAAACAACATACAACCTTTTTGTCTTCCATATACCGGGCCGCCATTGCCGCTCCGGCCGCTATCGGCACACCGCCGCCGACAATCGCATTCGCGCCAAGATGGCCAACCGTAAAGTCAGCAATGTGCATGCCGCCACCGCGCCCCTTGCAGTAGCCGTCTTCCTTGCCGAACAATTCCGCGATAGTCCTGAATATATGATCATTCATCGCTACTTCAACAAGCTCATCCCTGTGATTGGATTTGCAATCCGGCACACGCGCCCTCAATTGCTCAACCGTCATGTTCCTTATAACAATACATCCCTTCGCTATACTGTCACCATGACCGCGATGCGTGGATGTGATCTGATCTTCCGGCGCAATCCCGGCGCACGCTCCGACCGATGTCGCCTCCTGACCAATCGATACGTGTGTCGGTCCACGGTAATCATATGAAGGACACGCCTCATACGCGCCGGAACGAAGCTTAACAATCATTTCCTCGAATTCCCTGATCGTCAGCATGTCTTCCAGCAGGTCAATCGCCTCCTTCTTTACAAGACCGCCATTAAGCTCACTGTTTAAAGTTTTCTTGTAGTTGTAAGCCGGAATTTTACCACAGTCGATAACCTGCTGTTTAAAACTCGGCTTTATGTTGCTTAGATAATTAGGCATCCCCTCGTCTCCTTCCTTTTTTGTTTTTTGCATATTCATTTATTAATCAAAAACCTGTCGCGAATATATTTTTATCTGCCCGCGGACACAACCTTTATTCCCTTTTTTCGAAATCCGGCCATCTCTTTTTCCGAAGCGCCGGAATCAGTAATCAGCACATTAATATCCGTCAAATCACCAACTTTTACAAATGAAACTTTACCTATCTTACTGCTGTCGGCCAGCAGAGCGACCTGCTTCGCGCGCGTCATAACAAGACGTTTGGTGTAAGCTTCACGCGAATCGGTTGTGGTCAACCCTTCCTTTAAAGACAAACCTATCGTCCCCATGAACGCCGTATCAACATAAATATGATTGATTATAGGTTCTGTCAAAGCCCCAACAAATGTCTGACTCAACCTGCGAAGCTCACCTCCTATAAGAATTATTTTAGGGCCATTGCCCGAAAGTACACTAACAACCCTTAGCGAATTGGTAACAACCGTAAGATTACTCATGCTCGCCAAAAGCCTTGCGAGCGTCAACACCGTGCTTCCGCCGTCAAGAAAGATGGAATCGTTGGGTTTGATAAACTTCATGGCGGCTTCCGCTATTTTCTGCTTCTGCTTTGCCGCTATCGCGGTCTTGTCATCAAAAAGCGGTTCATCAAGCAGACCTTCCACACGCACAGCCCCGCCATGCACCCTGCGCACCTCACCGCGCGCGTCCATATCAGCCAGATCACGGCGCACAGTGGCACGCGAAACCCCAAGCTCAACGCTCAAATCATCAACGCGCATAATACCGCGCTGCTGAAGAATCTCTTTTATCTTCTCAAAGCGCCCAACCGCCAATGTTGTTGTATCAGAATTGCTCATATATGCTCTTTTTCAATCAATATTGAGCAATAGTAATCAATTGCAAAAGAATCGCAAGGAAAATAACGGCTGAAATTGAATTTCTACAAACCCTTGCAGGTCAGGCAGATGCAGGTGGACCCCTGGAAATTTCAGACAGGACCTGTCATGTCGAACCAGTCATGTCGAATGACGTGATTACCCTCAAGTCCGCCCTCAGGGCCGGAGCCCTTCCCCTCAGGTCCGGAGGACCTTCCCTTCAGGTCCGGGGTATATTCCGGGCACATCCTTTACAGTTTATTCTGGGCACATGGTTTACACTATAGGCATATCTAACCAAACAGGAGGTGAGTTATGCCATGGAAGGAGATCAGTGTTATGGATGAACG
>JBFZFB010000080.1:0-19848 GCA_041306605.1 Lentisphaerota bacterium
TTTTTTTGAGATGTAGGTAAAGAGGAATGCCTATTATGATTAATACTAATATAACACAAATTGACAACTTAATTAATGTTGGCTCGTTGCAAGCGCATAAGACATGTTTTATGCGACTTAATATAGATGTTTTTTCGCTATATACATGTCCTTGTTTTGAAACACCTAAAATAATGCCTGTAGTTATAAAGATTATATAGCCAAGCATTAGTATGGAGCTATAGATTCCAAAAGATCTAATATTACGGTTAAAAAAGGACCGGAATAATAGGAATACGGTAGGAGCTGCCATTATCACAAAGTTTTCTTTTGAACCCACGGCAATAAGAACTCCGGCAATCATAAGGTGCCAATCGATAACAGAGGGTATGTGCTTTAGGCTTAAAGGTGATTCTCGTGGGTTTGCAGGGGTGAGGCCGAAGAAACCTAATGCATATAGAGCGCATCCCAAAGCCGCATATGACTCTGAAGGACCAAGTCTTGTCCAGATATCACTCCAATAGGAAGGAAAAAGAATGAGCAAGGAGAAGACTGTAGCTGACAACCAGCCTATCCATCTTTGGGAAATATGAATAATACATCCAAGGCATAATCCCAGCATGATGATACGTGAAAGGAACCAAAGCCATGGGCGGTATCCGTAGATAAAACATTCTATAAAAAGACGGATTGCGTAATAAGCAGGACGGAATCTTGACATTTTACCGTAAAAACCAACCTCAGTTTTTTCCATTAGAATGGATGGTATTTCAGCAAGGGTTATCTTTTTATCTGGTCCGAGAAAATTTATAATCTCATGGTCGTCAATGATCCACCATTGGGCGGATAAGTTTTTTCCTGTAATTAGAAAAGAAAGAGATATTCCTATAATTAAGGCTGTCAAGATTTTCAACCAGTCGTGGTTATTCCTATCCTTGATTCTGCAATGTTCAAACAGAGCCACAGAATATCCAAGGGTTAGAATTAATATGAACAGGCAAGGGTTCTGCTTCATTATGTTTAACGGGGAATATCCGGAGATTGATATTGTTAAAATTGCCAAAGTAAATGCAACAATGCTGGTGCATATGTTAAAATAAGAGGTGACAGTATTGGGCTGTTTTATATGCTTTGCAAAATGTGAAGTAACTATATAGAACAAAAAGATAGATGCTGAAAGCAGGAATCCATAAATTAAGTTATTGTAGTAGCGTATCCAGCTTGATCCTGCGGCCATCAGGCACAAAGCAAAAAAGGAAAATGTGATTTTTTTTGTAGAAAGTCTGTGTAAATGCATGAATTATTATCCAATCTCTCTATGCAGTATATATTCACAAATTGCTCTCGTTTATGATGTATGAAGGTCTTTTTTTTGATTCTAGGAATAATTTTCCGAGATATTCACCTATAATACCTAGCATAATTAATTGAATGCCTCCCATAAAAAGAATGCTAGTTATTACTGATGTCCATCCCGAGACAGCTTTATCGGTAAAAAGCTTGGTGAAAATTGAAAAAATGCCATAGCCGAAAGAGCTCAATGCTATGAATAGCCCAAGAAAGGTAGAAAGATGCAATGGTTTTATGCTGAATGAAGTCACGCCCTCGCTAGCCAGGCGAAGCATTTTATGGAATGTATATTTAGACTCGCCTGACAACCGTTTGGCCGCAGTATAAGAAATGCCATACTGTTTAAAACCAAGCCAAGACACCATGCCTCGAATAAATAAGGGAGATTCGTTCATCTCCTTGAATACGTCTAACACTCTTCTGTCTAGAAGGCGAAAATCCGCAGTTCCTTGTTGTATTGTTGTGTTTGAAATTGTATTGAGAATCTTGTAGAAAAATTTGGATGTTAGGCGTTTGAATATTGGCAAATCAGTTTCATCTTTTCTAATGGTGTAAACGATATCGAACCCCTCTTGCCATTTGGCTATTAATGAACTTATCATACTTATCGGATGTTGCAGGTCAGCATCCATTGAAATTGCGCAATCACCTGTTGCATGATCTATTCCGGCTTTAAGTGCGTTTTGATGACCAAAATTTCTTGAAAAGGATAAATACTTTATATTATTATTTTTACTAGATATTTCTTTGAGTTTTTTAAGTGTCTTGTCATTGCTTCCATCGTCTATAAAGAGCATTTCATAGGAATGAAATTCTTTTAAAGCTTTGACGAGTGCTTCTGAAACGGTTTCAACGTTATTCTCTTCATTGAAACATGGTATTATAACTGAAATTTTAAAGGAGTTAGAGTTAGAATTCATTGTTCCTGATTCTTACTATGTCGCTTGATGCTTGTAGTTTTTAGTAGTGTTAATATTGCTTTCTTGTTTTGTTAAAATATTGCCACGAGAAGTTTTACAGGGCAAGATCTTTTACATCGGTTTTATAAAAGGTTGTTTCTGGAGGCTTTGGGCGCTCGTTTGTATTGTTATGGGTAAAAATGAAAAAATGCATTGTGTGTAACGGTAGTACGTTTGATTTTATCTACAAAGACACTTTGATGAAGTGTAGCAATTGTGGTTTTGTTAGGGCAAGCCAGGAATTTGATCAAAATGATCTGCGCGAGGTTTATTCTGAAAAATATTTTAAAGGAGAAGAATATCTTAATTATCAAGCTGACAAGAGTATTCTGCAGTTAAATTTTAAACGTCGTCTTGAGAATTTCTTAAACAAGGTTGATGGGAAAACTGTTGCTAATGTTTTGGAATTAGGTTGCGCATATGGTTTTTTTGCGGAAATCATAAATAAATATTTGAAAACAGACTATATAGGCTTTGATATTGTTGCAGAGGCGGTTGCATATGGTCGGGGGCAGTTGAAGCAGAATCTTGTATGTTCTGATTATCTCGATTCTAAAGTGCAACCAGATACTTACACTGATGTGTTTATGTGGGATGTTATAGAGCATCTTGCTGATCCTGATAAGGTTCTGGGGAAAATATCTAAAGAAATTAAAATGGGGGGAAGACTTTGTCTTACAACGGGCGATTTTGAAAGTTTGTTGTCAAGATTACAAGGTGCGCGATGGCGGATGGTTCACCCTCCTTCTCACATTCAATATTTTTCTCCTAGAACCATGACCATTTTTTTGAGTAATTATGGGTTTGATGTTTTGAAAATAAGCTATATACCTGTTTATAGAAGTGTGCAGCAAATCTTTTATTCCTTATGTCTTTTGAACAAGAATCCGCGTGCGCTGATGCGGAAGATAAGTGACAAGATTCCTTCTTCATGGTATTTAAAAATAAACACTTTTGACATAATGGAAGTGCTTGCTCTTAAAAGGCCATAAAGCCTAATTATTTGAGTTTTTTCATTTGTTTTGTGATTCGCAATGCATATGAGTTCCGATTTTATTTCTAGTTGTGGAATTGGCGTGCTTTCTTTATAATATATAGAAAGTGGGCATTTTAAGGTGGGAAGTGAAAGATTTATATCAATAGAAAACATCGTTAAGAGCAAAGGAAGTGATATGACTAAATTTTTCATGATCGTTGTTTTGTCTGCTACCTTAATCATCGTGAGTGGTTCTGTGCAGGCAGTTGTGTATGTAGATAAAGACAGGTCTGGTGGGAATGGGTCTTCTTGGTCTCAGGCTTATAGAACAATTGAATCAGCCATAGCTGGGGCCGGAAACAACCAGGAATTCTGGATAGCGGAGGGAACATACACTCCTGCTTCAGTACTGGCACCGAAGAATGGATCCAAGTTTTATGGTGGATTTGCCGGTACGGAAACGGCTTTGAGTCAGCGGGATGTTGATGCTCATCCTGTTATTGTTGACGGGCAGAATAGTCTAAAACATGTTTTTCTCGTCGACAATAAATCCGGTGTACGTATTGATGGTCTTACTATTACAAGGGGTAAGGCGATTCCTCCCGGGACAAGTCAGGAAGAATATGGCGGGGGAATAAGTGTTTGGACTCTTGGGGCAGAGATAGTTAATTGCAAATTTGTGAATAACTCGTCAAGTTGGAGAGGAGGAGGGCTTTTTATAAAAGGGGCTGCATCCCTTGTTGATGGTTGTCAGTTTACGGGAAACACTAGCGCTTCCGGGGGGGGGGCTTGCCTTGTATGAAACAGATACGTTGGTTACAAATTGTACTTTCACTGATAACTTTGCAAATACGGGGGCAGAAGATGGCGGTGCTATTAACATTGTTTTTGGATCCCCGTTTGTGAAAGAATCGGATTTTATCGGAAATATGGCGAATGCAGGTGGGGCAATACAGGCTAATAGTTGTAGTTACTTAACGGTGCAGGGATGTAATTTTACTAGCAATACTTCTGATACAGGTGGTGGTGGTATTCATTATAACCTAGGGAATGGTATTATCGAAGAAAGTTATTTTGAGGCAAACCATGGAGAAGTGCAGGGCGGTGGTGTTTATACATACTATTCAGCTGTTACTATTAATAACTCTGTTTTTATCGAAAATTCCAGTCAAACTGGTGGTGGCGTCGCACACGATTTCAACAACGGTTTTGTTCAAAATCTAGAGAACTGTATATTCTTAAAAAATACAGCCACGATAGAGGGTGGAGGTTTTCATTCCTATGAACGTGATTTTAGTCTAAAAAATTGTGTTTTTGCCTATAATGCGGCTCCTAGCGGAGGCGGGATTCGTAGTCACGGTGGATATAGGTCTGATTTCAAGGCATGGCTTTACAATTGTACGCTATACGGTAATCAAGCAACGACAGGGTACGGTGGCGGGATTATAAATAGTTCGGTAGCTATGATGTACTTGTATAATACAATCTTATGGAGCAACACGGCAGCATTAACAATATGGGACCCAATACAGGGATTGCATGTAACTACACCTGATGTTTTCAATGCAGGAACCAGTAGTATGACAACCCGCTATTGCGATATTCAAACTTTATCATGGGAGCATGGCTCAATATCAGAGAGTGACACTGGAAGCTTTACAAATAATCCCAAATTTGTTGATGTGGACGGTGATGACAATATTGCCGGCACGATAGATGATAATTTCAGGCTCCAGTCTTCATCTCCTTGTATTGATCGCGCGGACGGAGCTTACGCGCCAACTGTGGATATTGTGGGTACATCGCGCTACGATATCGCGGAAGTAGCGAATCTTGGAACCGGTACTCCAAATTATGCTGATGTCGGCGCTTATGAGAGACCGGCCACCGTTGCCACGCCAACATTCAGTCCCGCAGGTGGTTCGGGCTATACCAATCTTCTGAATGTGCAGATCAGCTGTGCAACGACAGGTGCAACAATCAGATTTACCACGAATGGATCCTCGCCCACTGCGAGCAGTCCATCCGGAACTAATGTGGTTATTATAAGAAATATGACTTTGAAAGCGCAGGGATTCAAAACAGCGATGCTGCCGAGCGATGTCGCCTCAACCAATTATTCGTTTGTTGATACTGATGGCGATGGACTTCCCAACTGGGTCGAAACAAGTTCAGGCGTTTTTCAGTCCAACACGAACAGCGGCAGTTTGCCTGGCGATTCTGATACTGATAATGACAGCGTTGATGACGGAGACGAGGTTGATGTTTACGGAACCGATCCGAATGATAATGATACGGATAACGATGGTTTGACTGACGGTCAGGAAATTCTGACCTACGGGACTGACCCGAAGGATTCTGATACCGATAATGACACAATGTCAGATGGTTTTGAAGTGACCAACGGTTACAATCCGCTTGGCGGAGACGTAAGAATACAGGGCATTGTGTCATATTCCGGCTCTGAAACCGGTCCGGTGCTGGTGGCGGTGTTCACGAACGCAAATCTGGAAGATATTGTCGAGTCGGTTGAATTGCCCGGTGGTCCCGGCGCGTATACGATAACCAATATTTATGCCGGTACTTATTATGTTGTAGCGGCGCTGGCAGGCGGGCCGAGGTATGACACTGATTATATCCGGAAACTGCATCCATGGGGGCAGTACCGGCATTGGACGAATCTTGCCGCTGTGGTGACAACCACACCGACACAGACAGTTACGGCGATTAATTTTGCTCTGTTTGACGCTACCGTTGATGAGGATAACCCGCTGGCTAATTTTTCCGGCGCGGCAAATGATTTTGACGGTGACGGCAGATCGGATATCGGCTGTTACGATGCGGCGGGCAATTTAGGTCAGCCTGCAGGCTCATGGTACTTGATGCGGACAAGTGATGGTTTCACGACTGCGACATTCGGTTATGCGGGAACAGTGCCGATCACCGGTGATTTTGACGGTGACGGTAAGAGCGATTACGGCTGTTACGATGCGGCAGGCAATTTGGGTCAGCCTGCAGGCTCATGGTACTTGATGAGGAGCAGTGCCGGGTTTACGACAGAGACGTTTGGATATGCCGGGACAGTGCCGATCACCGGTGATTTTGATGGTGATGGTGTAACGGATTACGGCTGTTATGATGCGGCGGGCAATTTGGGTCAGCCTGCAGGTTCGTGGTACTTGATGAGGAGCAGTGCCGGGTTTACGACTGCGACATTTGGTTATGCCGGGACAGTGCCGATCACCGGTGATTTTGACGGTGACGGTAAGAGCGATTACGGCTGTTATGACGCGGCAGGTAATTACGGTCAGCCTGCAGGCTCGTGGTATCTGATGCAGACAAGCGATGGGTTTACGACTGCTACATTTGGTTATGCAGGCACGGTGCCGTTAGCCGGTGATTTTGACGGTGATGGCGTAACGGATTACGGCTGTTATGACGCGGCGGGCAATTATGGTCAGCCGGCGGGCTCGTGGTACTTGATGAGGAGCAGTGCCGGGTTTACGACTGCGACATTCGGTTATGCAGGCACGGTGCCTTTTGGTACTACTACTGTGACAGAATAACAGGGATGCGGTTTTGACAGGGGTATAGATGCAAAATGTTTTTTGGGGTATGGGTGGAATCGTTGTGTGCTGTTCCCTTATGGCATGGCTTGCTTGTCAGGTCCGACAGCCTATTATTCTAGCGTATTTTCTATGTGGAGTTCTGATTGGTCCGTTTGGATTCAAGCTCATTACAGAAGTTGGCTTGCTCGAGAATATTTCCCGGATAGGAATAACTCTGCTCCTTTTTCTGGCAGGGCTTGTTTTGCATCCGGACAGACTCCGGAAATTTTTCAAGACGGCGACAGTTGTTACTCTGGCAGGGTCGCTATTCGGCTGGATTCTGGCCCTGCTGGTTCTTCTGGCGTGCGGTTATGAACTGCGTGACAGTATTATTTCGTCAATAGCGTTGATGTTTTCGAGTACGATTCTTGTCATCAAGCTACTGCCCACCACGGCCCTGCATCAAAAGCGGATGGGCTCAATTTGCATAGCTGTTTTGATAGCGCAGGATTTGCTTGCGGTTATCGCGCTTATGTTTATTGGTGTAAAGGGTTCAGATTCCGACACGTTGCGTGTGTTTCTGATGCTTCCCGTGAAAATTGTTTTCCTGATAGTCGTGGCTATTATTGGAGAACAGTTTGTTATTCGGAAGATGATGTGGAAGGCGGATAGATATAATGAAGTGTTGATGATCTTATGTATTGGCTGGTGCGTGGGAGTGGCGTTGCTCTCGGAATTACTTGGTATATCCTATGAAGTGGGCGCGTTTGTTGCGGGGGTGGCCATGGCTCGGGGAAAAATAGCGCCGGTTCTATCTGAACAGCTTAAGCCGCTGAGGGATTTTTTTCTGATGTTCTTCTTCTTTGTGCTCGGGACAGCGTTTGAGTTTGAAAAAATAAACACCGTATGGCTGCCGGCCTGTCTGGTTTCGGCGATAATCATCGTAATGCGTCCGTTGTGGCTTCGATGGTTGTTCCGCAGTATGGGGGAAGAGCCTGAATTTGCCTTGGAAACAGCGGTTCGTCTTAGTCAGTCCAGCGAATTCGCCTTGATTATAGCTGTGGCGGCTGTGCATAGCGGCAATTTGACGTCTAAAGCGGCTCAAATGGTTCAGCTTACAACAATTGCAACCATGGTGTTATCATCATATATTGTTGTGTTTAAATATCCGACACCGATCGGTTTCAGGTCAGGCCTGCAGAAAGATTGATCGCGAATGCCGGCTGGAGAAAAAGTATGATAAGGCGTTTTTTTAAACTGGAAGAACTCGGCACAACGGTTTCGAAGGAAATTCTTGCCGGGGTCACCACTTTTCTGACTATGGCCTACATCATTTTTGTAAATCCCAATATACTTAGCGCAACAGGCATGGATAAAGGCGCGCTTATCACGGCAACCATTCTGGCTTCGGCGTTCGGGACGCTTCTGGCTGGTTTGTGGGCCAACGTTCCGTTCGCGATGGCGCCCGGCATGGGATTAAACGCGGCGTTCACCTATGCGCTTGTTATGGGCAAGGGGGTGTCGTGGCAAACAGGACTCGGGGTTGTTTTTGTGTCAGGTGTGTTTTTCTTTCTGCTTACGGTTTTCGGGGTCAGGTCAAAAGTGGTGAATGCTATACCAATTCATTTAAGACTGGCTATTGCCGCCGGAATAGGTTTGTTCATCACGTTTATAGGGTTTCAGAAGCTGGGCCTTGTTGTTGCTCATCCGGCAACGCTGGTGCATATGCTGGATAAATTTACACTGCCTGTTGTGCTGGGGCTGGCGGGTTTAATGGCAATGGTGTTTTTGGAGGTTAAAAAGGTCAAGGGTTCGATTTTGCTTGGTATTATGCTGACTACAATTCTTGCGTTGATCTTTATTGATAAAGTCCAACTGCCTTCGCCGGCGGGCGCGGATACCGCTGGTTTTGCGGACCGTCTGAAAGCGCTTGTTTGTCTGCCGCCTTCAATCATGCCGGTTTTCTGTAAGGCAAATATTTTTGACGCGTTGCGATTGGGCCTTTTGAGTTCAGTGTTTTCTTTCATGTTCGTTGATCTGTTTGATTCGGTGGGTACTATTGTTGCTTGTTCTTATGAGGCGGGTCTTGTTGAGGAAGACGGCAGTATAAAGAAGATCAACAAGATACTGGTCGCGGATGCGGTGGCTACAATTGCAGGCGCTTTATTCGGCACAAGTACCACCACGACATATATCGAATCGGGATCCGGCATCGCGCAGGGAGGGCGTTCCGGGTTGGCCAGTGTTGTTACGGCAATGCTGTTTCTGTCAGCACTGTTTGTAACGCCATTGATAGCTGTTGTTCCGGAGTATGCTACGGCGCCGGCGCTGATTGTTGTTGGCGTTTACATGTTCAAAAATGTTTTGAGAATAGATTTTCATAATTTCGAAGTGGCCCTGCCGGCGTTTCTTACAATAATTCTTATGCCGCTCACGTACAGCATCAGCACGGGAATAAGTTTCGGTTTCGCGTCGTATGTTATGATCATGGTGGCTGTAGGCAAAATACGTAATATTTCGCCGGTGATGTGGATTATCGGGATTCTGTCGGCTCTGGATATTGTATTATCAACGACGTAAGGGATATTTATCCCGATTTGATTGTATTTATCCTTAAGTTGCCTAATAAACCTTTGGCGTGAATCGTGTTTGTTTGAAAGATGCGGCAGGATGAGAATTAAGCTATTCAGGGAAGGAATCTGACGGGACACCTGTCCTATCGGATGATGGGATGTCATGTCGAACCAGTCATGTCGAATGACGTGATGACGTGATAACCCTCGTGTACTCTGGGTCTGAGGACAGGATTTATCATGTTAATCTTTTGGGGCAGAAAGCCAAAGGGATGGAATATAAAGATATAACTGAAAAGATCATAGGTTGCACTTACAAGGTCTATAATAAAATGGGCTTTGGCTTTCTGGAATCTGTATACGAGAAATGTTTATTGCTGGAACTTCATAGGGCAGGGCTTGAAATAGAATGTCAGAAGGCTCTTTCGGTAAGTTGGCGCTGTAAAAGTTGCGAAACATGGTGAAGAAGATTGAACATTGAAAAAATATTATCCTGTTATCCTGTCTAAATATTTAAAAATATTTTCTTGGGATAGCTAAACAGATACGCGGCAGGGTAAATAGGCATTTGGAGAGTTCAATATGCAGAAAAGCAGGGTGACGGTTTTTGCGTTTGCCGGGGCGCTGGTAATTGGCGGGTATGCCTTTGCGGCTCCGGAAATTGTGGTTACAGCCACGCGTACAGAGAAGAGCATCTACGATGTTCCGTCCAATGTCGAGGTGATTGACAGAACCAAGATTGACGCCGCCAACGCGTCCAGTGTTGATGAACTGTTCAAGACGCTTGCAGGAGTGGACCTGCAGGGAAGCGGAGTTCCCGGGTCGGCCGTAAGGTTCAACATGCGCGGACTGACACCCGGCTATCAAACCGAAAGAGTGCTTGTTCTTGTTGATGGACGGCGTATCAACGACCAGTATCAGGGCAACACCGAACTGGCATTGCTGCCGGCCGACTGTGTGGAACGCATAGAGATTCTCAGAGGACCGGCCTCCGCTCTGTATGGTTCCAATGCCATGGGCGGAGTGATCAACATTGTTACCAGAAAAGGGAAGGCGGGTGGCAAGCCGTTGGAAATCAGGGCGCTTGCCGGAAGCGATGCTACCCGTGATTACAGGCTGAATTACGGCGGGCTGGAAGGTGTTGTGGATTATTTTGTGACGGCCAGCCATGTTGAGACGGACGGCTATATGGATAATTCCGACGGCACAGACCGTGACTGGCTTGCCCGGAACATCACGGGTAATTTGGGCGTAAAGCCTGACGAAGAGGAAGAAGTGCGTTTTTTCTTCGGGCAATATACGGGAGAAGGGACTGACGAGAACAGTGACAGAGAAGTGCGGAAAGATTATGAGGCAGTTGTTTACAGCCGGCAATGGGATGTGAAATCACAGGCCAGGCTGAAAGCCCGTCTTTACAGGAATGGCGAGGATTATAAATACGATTGGAAATATCCCGGTGAGGGAATATACGAACAGTATACCGTAGGTTCCGAACTGGAGCAGTCGTTATGGCTGAATGATGCCAACCTTTCCACTTTTGGCGTGGAGGCGCGCAAGGAGAGCGTGGATATAGATGAAGTGCAGAACCGGATAAACGAGGATAATAACATCAGGGCTTTCTACGCGCAGGATGAAATTCATGTGCTGGATATGGCGCAGATTACACTTGGGGCCCGCGATGATTACAATCTGGATTATGGTGATGAGATTAGTCCGCGCGTTGGTCTGCTCTGGCATGTATCGCCGGATGCTGAATTATTTGCATCTGTGAACCGAGCGCATCGCGCTCCGGCATTGTCGGACCGTTTTGTGAAGGTGATTTATAACGGAATGACATTTGAGGGTAATCCCGATCTGGATCCTGAATCATTGACTGCGTATGAAACCGGAGTGCGCAAGAGGTTTGACGATCGTGTCAGCACCGAGCTGGCGGTTTTTGATAATCACATGAAAGATACTTTTGATTTCATGATGGATCCGGACGGTGTTTTCAGGGCTCGCAACGCGACGCGTGTAAGGACTTATGGTTCTGAGGCGGATATCCGGTGCAAGGTGACGGATATGTGGTCTGTGTTCATGAATTATTCTTTTACAGAAGGTTATTATGACGAATTTCTTGCCGATCCGTCGGTGGAGGGGAATGATCTGGCTTATCTGGCGAAGAACAAGGCTAATGCCGGATTGAGCTGTGAAACGGGCTCGTTTTCGCATTCGCTGGCGGGTCGTTATGTTGGTTCGAGATACGCTGATCCTCAAAACACTGCTGGTAACAAAATGGGGGAATATATTGTGGCAGACTGGCGCAGTCGCGTACAAATTGCCGATTTTGCCTGGTTGATATTGAATGTGGATAATATATTTGATAGGGAATATAAAGAATTTCCGGCTTATGATCAGCCGGGTTTGAGAATTATGGGCGGGGTGGAAATGTTCTTTTAAGAATTAAGCCATTTGCAGAAAGAATTTGAATTTGACGGGATAACCCTCGTGTACTCTGGGTCTGAGGACAGGATTTATCATGTTAATCTTTTGAGGCAGAAAGCCAAAGGGGTGGAATATAAAGATATAACTGAAAAGGTCATAGGTTGTGCTTACAAGGTCTATAATAAAATGGGCTTTGGCTTTCTGGAATCTATATACGAGAAATGTTTATTGCTGGAACTTCATAGGGCAGGGCTTAAAATAGAATGTCAGAAGGCTCTTTCGGTAAGTTGGCGCTGTAAAAGTTACGAAACATGGCAAAGAAGATGGAACATTGAAAAATATTATCCGGTCCCTAGACCCGGAGGGAAACGAGGGTTATCCTGTCTAGTTATTGTATTTTTTCTTCGGATGGCTAAATAGATACATGTTTTTCTAACACTTTAAAAAGTCATAATTAGAGAAGGGGGCAGCATGAAGATATTAGTTGCGGACAAGATTTCGGAAGAAACTATTAACAGTCTCAAGAAGCTTGGCGGTGAGGTTGTGGTGGATCCCAAGGTGGGCGCGGAGAATTTGCCGGGTGCCATTAAAGACGCTGAGATTCTGATAGTACGTTCAACCAAGGTGACAAAGCAGACAATACAGGCTGGTTCCTCACTCAAGCTGATCATACGCGCCGGTGCCGGTGTTAACACGATAGATGTTGAAACTGCCAGCGCGAATGGGGTGTATGTGTCGAATTGTCCGGGAACGAATACTGACGCGGTGGCTGAGCTGGCTCTTGGGTTTCTGATAGCGGCAGACAGGAGAATAGCGCAGGCGTATGGTGATTTGAGAAACGGCAAGTGGCGAAAGGCTGAATATGGCAAATCACGCGGTTTGAAAGGCAGAACACTTGGCATTATAGGTTTCGGCAACATCGGCAAAGCGCTTGCCAAGCGGGCCGCCGCCATGGAAATGAATATCATAGCCTGGGATATTGTCAGGGCTGAAGGTTTTAACGTGCGTTTTTGTGATACCGTGGAAGACATAGCCCGGCAAGCTGATGCGATTAGCGTGCACTTGCCGGCATTGCCGGAAACAAAGCATATGATTGGAAAGAAATTGTTTGATCTGATGAAGCCGGGCGCTATTTTGATCAACACCTCGCGCGGTGAAGTTGTTGACTCAGAGGCCTTGAAAACAGCCATCAAGGAAAAGAATCTGCGTGTTTGTATTGATGTGTATGAAAACGAACCTGCCGGCGGTGATGATGTTTTTGCGGATACGGAACTAGCGGGTTCGCTGGCATGCTGTACTCCTCATATAGGTGCATCAACGGATCAGGCGGCGGAAGCAGTCGGGGCCGTTGTTGTTGATATAGTGAAGGCGTACAAAAACACAGGGGTACCGGTTTTTTCTGTTAATAAACCCGGTAAAAAATAAGCCTCAGATTCGGGGTTATTTTTCTTTTATTGTGCCTTCTGTGATTGTCAGATCTTCGCGCCGTTGTATGCGGTCTATTTTGCCGTCAACGATATATACGACCCTGTCGGAGACGCTGAGCATTTTATGGTCGTGCGTTGCCGTGATTACGGTGACGCCAAAGTCGCTGTTCAGGGTGCGCAGCATCTCGATGATTTCCTCGCCTGTTTTAAAGTCCAGATTGCCTGTCGGCTCGTCGGCCAGAATAATGGCCGGGTCGTTGGCTAACGCTCTGGCGATGGCCACGCGCTGCTGCTGACCGCCTGACATTTGAGTCGGCTTATTGAGGAGGCGTTCACCAAGGCCCACTTTTCTCAGTAGGCCGGCGGCTTTATCCTGAGCGTCAGCTTCAGGCATTCCTGAGAACAGCATGGGTAGCATTACGTTTTCAAGGGCTGATTGTACGGGGATAAGGTTGAATGTCTGGAATATGTATCCGATTTTATGACAGCGCAGCCATGCAAGTTCGAATGTATCGAGAGATGCTATATCCACTTCGTCTATATAAACGTGACCTTTATCCGGCTTGTCGAGTCCGCCGACCATGTTAAAGAACGTGCTTTTGCCTGATCCGGACGGGCCCATGATGGAGATATATTCGCCTCGTTTTATTGACATGGTAACGCCGCCGAGGGCATAGAGTTTTTCCCCGCCCAGCTCGTAAATTTTCTGTACATCCACAGCGCGCACCACGTTTGTTGCAAGCAGATCATTATTTTTTTGTATATCATTCATTTTCCATCAGACCTCCATTCGCATAGCGTCAACGGGTTCCATTCGCGCGGCCACCCATGCCGGATACAAAGCGCCAAATATGGTTAATCCTGTACCGGCGATAAAACAGATGCCTATATTCTTAATAAAATTATTCCATGGAATCAATGTCCATAATGATGTTCCGTAGAGACCGGATGCTTCCATCAAGGTTAGTATCACTCCTATAATGATGCCGATCGTGGTTCCTACTATGCCCTGAAAAGTGCTTTCCAGCAGGAAAAGGCGTACTATCAGGGAATCCAGGGCGCCGAGGCACTTCATTGTTCCGATTTCCCTGAATCTTTCGGTTACGCTAAGGAGCATGGCGTTGAGAACACCAACGAAACTGACCAGCAGTGCAAGTCCCAGCATCCAGCGTGTCTGTATTTTGGTGTCGGAATCGGCCATGATTAATTTATCGGCGCGCTGCAGTTGTTCGATGAGAGACTGGGGCGCGTTCCGCAGGACATGTTCCTGGAGAGTTGCTGAAAGAAGTATGTACGCTAGAAACGCCAGAGCGAGAATGATGCCGCTGGTTACAAGCAGGGAACGGGCTATTCTGACACGGATATTCTGCCACGCTATTTTAAAGGTGGCTTTCATGGAAAGCTGGTCCTGCTTGCCTATACGGCCGTGTATATCACCATGCTGTGTATAATCGTTCTGCTTCGTCATCAGGTTCTATTCTCCTGCAAATTAACGCTTACAGCTACCAATCCCCGTTTCATCAGCATTTCAAGAAACTGTGTTACCGACATTTCCGCTTCGGCGATACTTAAATTGTGAGCTTGAGCGAATTTTTTTATGATATCGCTTACCGAAGTTTTACCATCACAAGCATCGTACACTTCCACGCCAAAAGAATCCAACTCAAATTTGCGTTCAACATATCCGGCTCCGGCAACCCATCGTTCCCAGCCGGCACGTTTAAGCTTTACTCCCAGCCGTTTTCCTCCTTTTTCCACCGGCACTTCGGATGTTAACGGCATTTTGGCCGGACGCCCGTCCAGCGCCTGTCTGCGTGTCAGTTTTGGCCTTGTTTTCCTGTTCATTTAGATCTGCAATCCATGCGTATTGAGCCATTTTGGCAATTCGAAATGAGAATGTATTTCATGTTGCACGGAAAGGCAAGAGAATAGGGGGGGCGGGAATTACGGTTCTAAAAACAGATGTTTATGACATCTTTAAATGTGGTCACGTAAAAAGGCTTAATACCTTTTTTAATGTGATCGGGTAATTCGTCAAAATCATTTTTGTTGGCGGATGGAAAGACAAGTTTTGTCAGTCTTGCCCGTTTGGCGGCAATGGTTTTTTCTTTCAAGCCGCCGATCGGCATTACCAGACCGGTCAGTGTAAGTTCGCCGGTCATGGCGAATCCCTCTTTGATCGGTTTGTTTATCGCCAGAGAATACAGAGAGGATGCCATTGTGATTCCGGCAGAAGGCCCGTCCTTTGGAGTTGCTCCGGCTGGAACGTGAAGATGGATAAAATTGTTCCTGAAGAAGTTGCGTGCTTTTTCATCTTTGTCCAAAATTGACCGGATATAGGTATAAGCGATTTCGGATGATTCGATCATAACGTTGCCAAGCTGGCCGGTCTGTTTAAAACCGGATTTATCGGTTTCCACTTTTGTTGCTTCCACGAAAATCAGGTCGCCGCCCATATTGGTCCATGCGAGGCCGGTTACTACGCCGGTTCTTGGTTTTTTGAGGAGTATATCTTCTGTAAATACGCGTTTTCCTATCAGAGACGAGACGTTGCCGGCATCTATATGAAAATGTTTTTTCTTGCCTTCAACAATCTGTTTAACGGATTTGCGGATGATTTTCTTTATGGCGTTTTCCAGACCGCGCACGCCGGGCTCGCGGGCGTATCCGTCAATGATTTCACGCAGAGCCTTGGTGTTTATTTTGATGTCTTTTTTGTCTGCGCCATGAGCCATCATTTGTTTTGGTATGAGAAATTTTTTGGCGATTTGTATTTTTTCCTCCAGTATATAACCGGCGAGGTTGATGATCTCCATTCTATCCAGCAGTGGGCGGGGGATGGTGTCGAGCTGGTTGGCGGTGCAGATGAAGAATACATTTGACAGGTCAAACCGGACATCCAAATAGTGGTCGAGAAAATCGCGGTTTTGTTCGGGGTCAAGTACTTCGAGTAGCGCTGAAGCCGGGTCGCCGCGGTAGCTGGCTCCTATTTTATCTATCTCATCGAGCATAATGACGGGGTTGGCGCTCTTGCATGTTTTTATGGCCTGAATGAATTTTCCGGGAAGCGCGCCTATGTAGGTGCGGCGATGGCCTTTTATTTCGGCTTCATCCTGAATGCCGCCAACGGAAAATCTGAAAAATTTGCGCCCGATACTTCTTGCTATGGACTGGCCAATGGATGTTTTTCCTACGCCGGGCGGGCCGACGAAGCACAAAATGGAGCCGGATATATTGCCTTTCAGGACGCCAACCGCAAGGAACTCCAGGATGCGGTCTTTTACATCATCCAGTCCGTAGTGATCATTGTCCAGAATCCGTGATGCTTTCTTTATGTCATAATTATCTTTTGTAAAAATTCCCCACGGGAGACCGGTCAGCCAGTCGAGATATGTGCGGCTGACGTTGAATTCGGGGGATGACTGTTCAAGCAGTTTGAATTTTTCCATTTCATCGTCAATGCGTTCTTTTGCCTCTTCCGTTAGGACGAGTGTTTTGAGCCGTTCTTCCATGCGTTCCACTTCAGAATCCTTGCCTTCTTTGGCCAGGCCGAGTTCTTTTTTGATGGCCTTGAGTTGTTCACGGAGGAAGAATTCTCTCTGTTGTTTTGACATGGTTTTTTCTATGCGCTTGGTTATGCGGGCCTGCAGTTTCGAGATGTCTATTTCCTTTTGCAGAAGAGCCAATACCTTCATCAGGCGGTTTGTGATGTTGATTGTTTCCAGTATTTCCTGCAGTTCTTTACCGCTGGCAGTTGTAAGTGCCGCCGAAAAATCGGCAAGTCTTCCCGGCTCCGACAGGCTTGAGTGCGACAGGAACAGGCTGAGTTCCTCCTTATGGAGCGGGTTGAGCTGGATAAGCTCCTTGATGCTCTTAACCACGGCGATGGAATAAGCTTTTATTTCCTGACTGGGTTCAGTCCTGCTTTCCAGCATGTAATCAATCTGTGCGATAATATGCGGTTCTTTCTGGATGATTTTTACGATTTTGATTCTTTCCTGCACACCGAGCAGAACTTGAACAGGGCTGTTTTCGCCGGACTGTAATATCTGGAATATTTCAGCCACCACGCCGACACTGTAGAGATCTATAGTGTCTCCATGTTCATTATGTTCATTGTCTTCATTAAGCTGGCGCATGACAAGGCCGACAAATTTGGTGTTTGATTTCGCCGTGTTAACGATCATTTTTTTAAGGTTCTCGTTTTCAATGACCATTGGCACGGTCATTCTCGGGAAAAAAGGATGATTGGATACCGGCACGATGGGCAGGTGGAAAGGCATGATTTCTCTTGCCAATACCAATCGGGATTTCTCGGTAGTATTCCTCCCGTTTTCTTTTACAAGTTCCGGGTTCTGCGGTTCTTCAGAATGGTTATTGTTTTCCGTCATGACCCATTAATCCCTTAATTTGTGAGAAAATTCTAACTTTGTTAGCGGCAGAAATCAACGACTGAATCTGAAGGATTTAATTTTTTTGCCGAGCCATTGGAAAAAGTCCTGCCGTTTATTTTCGGGCGGAGCTGTAATACTTGTAATTGTTGACACATTAATATCTTCATCCATCTTAAAATTGATGCTTTTGAGGGCTAAACCGGCATTGTTATTCGTAATGGCTTCTATGTCTCTGACTACATTGGCTATCTGCCATTTGTATAGCTCTGTTGCCATATTCTGGGACAGGGGATCTTTGTCAACAGTTGCCAGCATTGTATTTTTGAGTCCCTTCAGGGATGGCGGCGTGGAATCTTTGAGAAGCCATTCGGCCCGGTATAAGCCGTAGAGCTCTTTCATGGCAGGGAACCGCCATTTGTTGGCAGGCGCCGGCTTGGTATAATCTACATCAGTCTTCCGCGCGTCATCAATGAAAGGTTTCACTCTAAACATGCCGTCTTTTGCCACGATTGACATGTGCCGGGTCATCATCAATTCACGCGAGGCTTCGTCTACCGGCACGGAGACAGTCATTTCTTGCATGTCATTGCTCTTGCCGGCGCGCACGGTTACAGCCAGTTCCTTCTGTTTGATTTGAATTGTCACGCCGTATTTATTGCCATCCTGCCTGCCTACCGCTTTCATTTCATCTGGAATCGGAAACTCCTTGCGGGGAACTGGTAATTCTTTACCTTCAATAACCAGCCTGCCGTCGGATGACATTATTACCATGCACATACTGCGTCCATTTACGCCCAATCCGAATCCGCCCCAGCCGCCGCCTGAAAGATCGGCCACATATCCGACTGAAGGTTCCGCCACGCCGCGTTTCACCGGGCCAACGGTTGGCGGTATCGGGTCGGCAGGGTAATCCATGCGAAGCGGGTCGTATTCAACTTGTTCATTTGGCGCGTATTGAACATCCATCTGCGACCAGTATCTTCCATCCCACGGCCACCCGTAAGCCATCAGGGTATTACCTTCCTGTTCCCAGCCCCAGTCAATATGGTGGAACGCGATCCGCCGCTGTTTAACCCAGTCCGCCCAAACCTCGTTCAGTTTATCCAGCGACCCGAAGATGTCTTCCATGATCTTCAGGTTGGTCGTGCCGTTCACCTGTCCGCGGTAGTATTCGTCCCGCCAGATGCACCATTTGAACCAGCGGTCCGGATCGCTCCAGAAGAAATGCGAGTACACCGACCCGAACTCCCCTCCCTGGTCCCACTGCTTCGCGATCATGTCCTGGATCGGAATGAGCTCCTTTTGCAGCGCGGCGATCCCTGCGTCCGTCCAGTGATTAATAGGCGCCGAATCGAACACCAGCACCGTCAGTTGCTTTTTCTGGGCGTCGTACACATGCTGAGCGCCGCCGTAGGTGAACCCTTCTGAGCCCAGGGTGTTGCGCAGAGCCGCTCCCTGCAGCATGTGCAGGTTCTCATGAATAATCAAGTCCCGCTTGTGATACTGTAACGTCCCGCTCGGGTAGTTGTAGGCGCCCCACACCCCCCACCACGTGACCCCGCCACCGTTCACATTCCACGTGAATCCCAGATCCCCCTGGATCGCCCTTACGATTTCCGGCGCCGAATTGGCGTAGACGATCAGCATACGCGTCGTGTCCTGGTCAGGTAATTCCAGACCTGTCAGCGCCTCCCAGTGCGGCAGTGCCAGCTCAGAGACCTCCAGGATCATGCGCGAAAAGCCCTCGTCCATCTGCGACTTGAGCGCATAATGCTCGCTTACATACCATTCGAAGCCAGACGTGTTCCCAACAATCCTGTCGGCGTAAGTCTTGGGAAGTTCCTGACCCACCTTGACAATCTTGATATCAACCGCCGTGGATGTGAAACCCGAGACGATGATTTTTGCAGGTGTTTCAGACGGAGGCGGAACAACTGCCACAGTGTTATTGAGCAGGCAAGTGGTTATTAGTAGAAAAAAGACAGTGGCTTTGAACATTTGACCCCCTTTAATTTGCATGATGGTTCTTAATGTAACATTTTATTGAGAAAAGAAAATGTTTTTCATGGGCTCCCATGAATATTTCGTGACAATAGTGTAGAGCCTGTCCCACCGTCGGTAACACATTGAAGATCAGCGAGTTACTATGGAAGAAATTCGGGCATAAGGAGCCGATTTGGCTCCAAAGCCCGAAATAAGTGTGTTATAATTCCTGAAA
>JBFZFB010000081.1:0-18829 GCA_041306605.1 Lentisphaerota bacterium
CTGTTAACACGTCTTTTGCGGAAGACACAAAGCCGCTGTCTGTGTCGGAGAACCGGGCCCAGAGTTTAAGAGTTGCTTCGGCTCTTTTTTTTGTTGGAGCTACAAGAACCGCTGGTTCGAAATATTGGACTTTATTGTGTTCATCAAGGACATAATCGCCGTAGGTATCTCTGATGGTTTCTCCTTTGCCCCATCTGAGTGTGGCGCTTCCTGTTATGTTCCATATTTTAGCTACGGCATCTTCGCCTTCGAACAGTAACAACATGACACGTTGCGGTTTGCCGGAGACGGGATTTGGCGAGTATGCTTTCAGGATGTAATCTGCGATAAGATTGCAGGTGTCGGGATGATCGGGGTCGGCGTTACGCACGAGATTTGCGTATTCTTCGGCGAGTTCCTTGCTTGGTCCGAACATACGCGCGCGGACAAGGTTCAAGTCGGTTCGCACTATATATCTGGCGATGACGCCGCCAGTGCGTGACTTGGCTATTGTGTACGGGTTGATCAATACGAATGCCAGTTCTTTAGCCATAATTAATCCTTAAAAATATGAAGTTATTTCGCGGCACAAACCGTGCGAAAGTTTTTCATGATGATATTTTTAAAAAATAAATTCAATTTAAATCAAGAGCATCCGGCAAGTTTTTTCAATAAGCGGCCATGCTGAATTGTGAATGTTTACTGTAGAGAATGCATGGGGGATGTCGGATATATGTTTGTTTTTTGGGGCTGGTGGCTGGGGATATTTTTCTTGGCATGGCAAGGTGTCTTGCTTATAGTTCAAGCACAACATCAGTAATTTGGGCTGTTTTCAGGGGTTCTGGTGGTCGGGAATGAGGTAAAAAAGTGAAATATTCAAGTTTGGCGCGGAAAATCATAGATTTGGAAATACAGGGTTTGGTTAAAGTCCGTGACGGGTTGGGCAAGAAGTTTAATGACGCTGTAGATCTTATACTGGCTTGTCTTAAGAAAAAGAACAAGATTGTTGTCACGGGGATGGGCAAGAATCTGCATATAGCGCAGAAGATTTCTGCCACACTGGCGAGTACGGGGTCGACGAGTGTGGTTCTCAATCCGGCGCAGGCGATGCATGGTGATCTGGGGGTTTTGAGTCAGGGAGATGTTCTGATCGCGTTGAGTTACAGTGGCGAGTCGGAGGAGCTCATTGCGATAGTGCCGCTTGTGAAGAGGGCTGGTGTTTTTATAGTTTCAATTACCGGATCAGGGGAAAGTACATTGGCGAAGAACTCTGATGTTGTGATACTGGCGCAAGTTGAACGTGAGGCATGCCCTTTCAATATGGCTCCAACAACGAGCACGACGGCGACTTTGGCGGTTGGTGATGCTTTGGCTATGGTTCTGCTTAATGCGCGCGGGTTTAAGAAGGAAGATTATGCGAAGCTGCATCCCGGCGGTGCGATAGGCCGGGCTCTTCTTCTTAAGGCTTCAGACATTATGCGTTCAGGTGACAGGCTTGTTTCGGTTAGAAGAGGCACCAGAGTGGAGAAAGCTCTCATGGCAATGACATCTGCACGGTCGGGTTCTGCGGCTGTGGTGGATGATGGCGATAAGGTGATAGGAATTATTACAGACGGTGATTTACGCAGGCATATAGGCAGGCATGAGAATCTTCTTAATGCCATGGTTGAAGGCATAATGACGGTATGTCCGGTGACTGTTCAAGCTGATCAGCTGGCTGTTGATGTATTGAAAATATATGAAGATCACAATATAGATGACCTGCTTGTTGTGGACAAGAAGGGCAGGCTGGTTGGAGCTATTGACATTCAAGATCTTCCGCGTTTGAAGATCATGTAACATCCGGGTTGCCGGGCGGTTATTGTTTTTTTATTTCAGCAACGCATTCTATTTCCACCAGAGCGCCTCGCGGCAGTGCGGACACTTCCACGGTGGACCGGGCGGGCCGATGGTTTGCGAATTCTTTTTCGTATATCTGGTTGACTGTTGAAAAATCGCTCATGCTTGCAAGAAAAATGGTTGTTTTTACAACACTGTTGAGGTCCAGGTTTACAGAAGATAGAACTTCTCTGATATTTTTCAAAATCTGATTTGTTTGGGTTTTCACATCATCGCCGGCCATCTGTCCCGTGGATGGGTCTAGTCCGATTTGTCCGGAGCAGAATATGAAATTATTTGATATGACGGCTTGAGAATATGGGCCTATTGCAGCAGGAGCCTTGTCTGTTGAGACGATATGCATTGTTTTTTTACCTCTTCATCATGTGTTTACTGGCGCATAGTTTACATTTTTTCTGTAATGAACTGTAAAGGATGTGCCCGGAATATACTTCTCATCCCGCACACCATTTTAATGTTCTTCCCGGAATATACCCTTAATGGCGGAGAGGGAGGGATTCGAACCCCCGGTCCCTTTCGGGACTCCGGTTTTCAAGACCGGCGCTATAGTCCACTCTGCCACCTCTCCTTAAAATATTTTTTGTAAAAGTTGACCGAAAGACATAAATGCGAATGATGGGCGGATAATAGAGGTTATGTTTTGTAAAGGCAAGTGGGTTTCTTGTCTTGTTTAAAGGTGTTTTTTTATGGCTTTTATGAAATCAACATGGAGATTGTATACCTGTGTGCCGAGATATTTTTCGGGCCACAGTTCATGAGGGAGCAGGGGATCTTCGGTCATTGCGCTGATATAGGCAGACATTTCTTCGCGTGCAAGTTGGCTCAGGATCTTTTTGGAAGGTTTGCATGATGTCAATTCTGCAAGGTTTTCCTCCCATACGTTGCAGAACCATTCTTGTATTTCGTGCAGGCGTTCGAGGTTCCATGCGGCTTTAACAATATCATGATCATTATGACCGAGTGAGGTTTGGGACCGGAGCAGGAATGAATATTGGTCTATATCTGTTGTTTTTACGAGATCGTCGTATTCCGGGCGGATATCATGAGGAGTTATCCAGACGCTTCGTTGGAGGCATCCCATGTGCATGCGGTTGAGGAATATTCGTAGTGCGTCGCGGTAGTGACGTTCTTTTTCCGGAACATCGTAGGTCAGGACGTGCCAGGTTCCATTCCATTTTTTATTCCACAATGATGTGGGTTTCATTATTGGAGCTATTTGCGTATCGGATTTATTGGTCAGGTATATGGTGGTTTTAGTTCGAGAGATTCTTTTTGTGACGATGAGGCCGGCTTTGCGGAGTCTGTGCAGAGCGTTGTAATATGAAGTTTTATTATTAAACCAGAACCACCAATAGGTGGAACGGCCGCGTGTAAGGGATGCGGAGAAAAGCCAGTACAGGGAGGAGAGCATATATTCGGTTGCGTGGCGGCGGACGACGGGGATGCTGATTGAAGGGTTGCTAAACGATCTAAATTTCATAAAATCCAACATATCAGATAAACTCACGATCGTGAATTTAAATGATATGTTGGATTTGTGTTTTTTTGTGATGGCGAGGGGTGGGTGGCGGGTGTTTTTGTGTGCCTATTGTTGCGTTTTCGACATACTTTCTAAATGCCTATTGTTGCGTTTCCAGATGCCGATTGCCGCATTTTGGCACACTTCTCAAATGCCGCATCAATGCATTGCGATATTCAGCATGTCAACGGTGGTTTGATCTGTCCAGAGCATGTTGCGATTGGATGTAGCCGCAAAACATCGTGAAAGTTTTATGAAAATTTACTGGCTCCCTGACGGCTACGACATTAATTAATATGCTCTGGTGACGGCCGGTTTTCAAGCGTTTTGGGAGGGCAAGGTGTTTGCGTTACGGCATGTTGACGTTGACCCTGAAGTAGGCCGACTTGTTTGTGTCTATGATGTTTGTGTAAGTTATCGCCAAGCCAGTGCCTGCAATGTTTGTGACCGTATGCAGCCAGTTGGAGCTGTACATGGAATGTGTCCTGTAAATGTTGTAAAATCTGCCTGTCGCAGATGGCCATTGGAATGTGAAAATGCTCACCGTTCCCGTTGATGTGGCGTCAGATGCAACGAAGGAAAAAACACTGCCTGCATTATTGGCGTCAGTGCCAGCTGTTTCCTCCTGTTCGTTGGAGAGTCCATCCCGATCAAAATCTCCCGACGGTTCAAGCACGAGAATCGAAGCTGTCGCAGGCAAGCCTGTGAGTCCGACATTGTCCCGTGCCCATACATAAAAGATGTTAGTCTGGTTGAATTGTGAACCGCCGATAATAGCGTTGGTTGCGGTGGTCCACGCGGCATTTGTCATCCCCGGATCGTTTATCGAGTAGTAATAACCCGAAATCCCGGTGGCGTTATCTGTAAATCCACTCCATGAATTTGAGAGATTCGCGCTAAGCGTATAGTTGCCCAATCCGCTTAGCTTTGTCGTGATTACAGCGTTACTGCTGACCGGCGGCGTGAGATCGATCCAGAATGGGCCTACGGCAGTCGCACTGGTGCTGACATTGCCACGCATATCCACAGCCCGCGCGGTTATCCACCAGTTGGTGCCAGTTTGCCATGCCGTCACCGAGTCCTGTGTGTCGACGCATGTTGAGTAAAATGGAAAAAAGGAAACCTGTCTATTGGTTAAACCTGTCTGATACCCGTAGATTCCGGCACCCTTGCCGTCTGAAGGTTCAATCCACTGTATATGGATATTGCAGGAAGCCCATGTTCCCGTTGTATGACTCGAAGCAGATATGGATGACGGGGCGGCAGGTGGTTCATTGTCCACCATGAACGGCTGACTGGTAGCCGCAACGCTCCAAAAGATGCCGTCCCATACGCGTGTTTTTAACAAAAGATTGGTGCATAAAACAATGGGGGCTGGACCGCTGGTGGTGCTGATCGTTACCATAACAAGGTTGGTTTCCGGGTTGGAGTATGAATTGGTGGAAATAATGTTGCTTATTTGCGGTATGGCGTTGTTTGAAATGGAAATGGTTCCCAAAGATGATTGCGCTGAATGCACGATCGCAGTGCACCATGTTGCGCCGGTATCGGTAGAATAAAGAATTTCAAGCGAACAGTTTTCAGAGTCAACGTCATATACAAAATTGGTTATGACGACATGTCCAGAGCCGTCAGCCGGAATCTGGGCGGGAGTATTTATGCTCAATAATGGAATGGATCTTACCTGCATTTTCATTTCGACCGTTTTTACCGGTGTTACCGGATCGTTGCTGGTAATGGACCAGAGAAGCACATCATCCTTTCCGCTGGTTATTGCAGTAGAGTCGAAGGATATGGTTGCATTTGTGGAAGAACCTGTTTCTATGATGCCGTTTGTAGGTATTGTCGAGAGCCACAAGTTGGTCGTGGTGGAAGGCGTGATCTGAACATCGTCTATATACCAGCCTTCATCCGTAATGTATCCGTCAGAACCGAATCGGAATCTTATTCTTATGTTTTCCCCGGCATAACTTGACAGGTCGAATTCGGCTCGCTGCCAGGCGCCCGTGCCCGCAAAACAAGGCGTGTTAGGTGCAAATGGCGATGCGGGATTGTCCACAATCAGGCAGGGGTACCCGCCAACAGGGGTGATCTGGGAGTAAGAAACGCCGTCGGTTGATATTTCAACAACGCCGCCATCCCACGCATAACTGCCGGTATCCAGTTCCACGGCTATCCATTGATTGAAAATAAGACGCGACGATTTGGCTAGTTGTACCGGTGGAGTGATGAGCGATGCTTCACAGCTGTCTAAATATCTATATGTCGAATCACTGCCGCAGTACCATGCGTTTGATGATGAATAATAACGATTGGTTGTGATATGCCAGTTGTCTCTTTGTCCTGTGTGTGTCCATGTGTTAGACCCGTTTTCGATGTTATCAGACAAGCCTGCGCATTGCGTGGATGCGGACCAGACGAGAGAAGTATTTCCGGTGTTGCCTAATGAAAGTGAGACATTGCTGGATGTGCCGGGGAGAATGATTACAGTAATGCTGTCGGTGCTTGTGTTTATTACTGGATATACCACTGAAAATACATGTGGTCCGTCTTCAACAAGATATCCGGAATAATCTGTTGCTTCTATCTTGTATTCGTAAACATCGCCATATATTCCGGGCGCGGGAATGGAGTTGGTATATTGGCCGGGAATAGAGCTTTCTGTCATGGAAATTTGCCTCCAGCTTAAGCTGTTGCGACGCCATCTGAGTATCACTGAGGCAACGTCGTAATTGTCTGTAACCGTTGCTGTGATTTGCCATGGCGCGGGTGTTAACACAGTGTTTTCGAGAGGAGTGTGCAGGATAACCGGGCCCACCGGGAACGATAAATAATCATTCGGGTTCGATCTGTCCTGATATTCCTCCAGATTAAGGTAATCATCATTATCGGGATCGTCGAAATATGACTGATTCAAATTGCCGAAGCAGAAACGCTCCCACCAGTCGGGCAAATCATCTGAGTCGGAATCATAATTTGCAGGTATATAAACAGCTGTAGCGGTACGAGAGGTTGTCATTAAAAAACCGGAAGCCGGGTTGGCCGCGGTATTTGTTTCGTCAGGCCATCTTGAGCCGTCAATCTGCCATTCAGTAAACTGATAATTTGTGCTGTTGTATACAATTGACCAGTCAGCGGTGATGGTTGATGCGGTGGTTCCTTCGTTGAACCATGTGTTGGTCTGATAGCCGGTTATATCCAAGGTTTGTTTAAGGCTGTATTGTGATAGCCATAGCCATTCGATGGAAGAGCTGTCGTCTATGCGGAAGCAGAATGAGTTGCTTGTTCCGGTTAAAGGCGCGCTACCGGTGCCGTTCCATCCCGCAGATGTAAAGCGGTGTTCGGTGTTTTCGGACGCGTGCAGAGGGCTGGATGCATTTACGGTGACGCCGGATGCAAATATATGCATGCCGTAATCAGGAGTTACGCTTCCGGCTTCCTGTCCGCCTGCCGCGGAGACCGTTAGTGTTATCTGCCTGGTGATGTCGAAATGATAAAGTTGAACTGGCGCGGCGCCGGGGCTTACTGAATACAGACCATTGGTTGCACGCGCATAGAGAAAATAAGATACGGTTGTGCCTTCGGGCTGTGCTGGTATGCTACCGCGGTACAGGTTGTTGCTCAGGCACGAGAGAATGTTAGTGGTGAAAAAACTGGTGCTTCCGTTGGTATTCCACAGCACGAAGATTTCATTTGTTGCGAGGGTTTCCATGCTGATTATATTTGCGTCAATCGTGTACGGGGTGTTTGTTTCAAACGTGTTTTCCATTGCTGTGTGCAGAATTACCGGTGGCGCTGTTAACCCGCTGATAAACAGAGAATAGGGCTGTATAGCGCTGGAAAGCGAACCGTCAACAGTGATGAAAATGCTGTATACACCCTGTGTTGATGGTGAGGCGATGTAAACCTGTTCGACATTATCAAGATAGTTGTCGCCCATTGTCGCATAGTTTGTGGGTGCTGATGGATTAAGGATGTAGGGAAAATTTGTTATTCCTGAAGGATCGACGATACGAATGTCGAGATCGTTTACAAGCTCCGGTGTGGTGACGTCCAGTTCCGATTCAGGTGTGCCGGCCGGGTCAGTCCAGCACAATGTGGCTTTGATGGGTGTGGATCCGTTCCATATAAACGTATAAGCATCGTTTTCGTTGGTGTCGCTTAGCGAATCTTCGCGGAATCTTTCCGCGTACGGGAAGTCAGCATGGGCTTTGATGAAGTCGGCGGCGGCTTTTGTGTTCATTAGGCCCCATCCTGACATATAATCCGGGCCCGGATTACGCAGATCATCGGCAGTGTGAAGGATCAATCCCTTGATACTGCTGTTCAGCATCCGCTGATTCGGGAAAACGCGGGAGTAATAGGCAACAAGAAGAGCCGCAGAGCCTGCGGCGTTTGGCGCGGCCATACTTGTGCCGGACTTGGTTCCATACGAAGTATTTTTGGAGGATAGACATGAATACAGGCTATTGCCGTTTGCCATGATATCAGGCTTAATGCGTCCATCATCAGTGGGGCCCCAGCAGCTGACAGACATTACTGTCGCGCTGCCGATAAATCTGACACCGTTTGACACTGCATCTTCCACGGCGCCAACGGTGATGATGTTTTTGGCGTTGCCTATATCAGTTATAGTATCAAGTCCGCCGTTGTCCCAATTATCGCTGTAAGGATCGGTATTGGGATCATAAGGTTTGGTTTGCCAGCCGTTATCGTAGTAGGAAAATGTTACACCTGTGCCGGGTGCCGACTCACCTCTGTCATTGCCTACTGACTTAAAAGGCAGGAAATACATGGCATTCCAGCACAGTTCGTCCCAATCGGCGCAGGACCAATCGTAAAGTCCGAAGTTGATTGCTTCGCGTTCGCCATACAGGCCGTACCATTTAGGAGGGGAGACCTCGTTATTCCATCCGCTTTTATGGCCGTAAGAATGGTTTGATAACTGGAAGGTATTTGTTTCATCAGGGTCAGCCATAGCTCTGGATGTCATTTCAGAGAGGTCGTTGTTCCATTCATAAGAATTTATTGTGGCGCCTGGCGCCATTCCGCGTGCGGATGAGATTATGCCGTACGCGGCGATTGTTCCTGCCACATGAGTTGAGTGGTCAAGAAGAGCGGCTCCATCCATGATAAAGGCCCGGCCGGCGAGTTCCTGATGTGTCGTTCTGGCTCCGCCTTCGTCCCATACGCCGACTACGACGCCTGTTCCGGTTACATTATAAGGCGTGATGCCGCGCACAAGGTCAGCGGCAGTGGAAATAGCCGCTTGTGCGTTTTCGGACTGATAAACGCATACCCGCCCGTCTTTTATTGCCATCAATTCACCGGTATTGTCTTTTGGTTCCCATCCCTCCTGTCGCGCGCGTTGCCAGGCTTTTTCTTTTTCTGTCATTTGTTTTTTTTCTGTTTTTCTGACCATTTCAAGGCGTGTGGCAGGATCGGCGAGCCTGCCGGGTATTAACGCGCGGCTGTTGGTGACCGGCGGCAGATCTGGCTGGTTGTTTGTTACGATGACGGTTTGTTCTTGCGGCGTATGGTTTGTTATGCCGGGTGTGTAATTGGCGGTGGCAATGCCGGTACTGCTGGTTTGTGATTGTCGTTCCGCTTGAACCTCTTCCTCTGATTTTTCGGTTGACTGGATCATCATATCTCTTGTCCATGTTCGTGAATTTTTTTTAGATACCGTTTTGGAATAAGGAGATATTCTTTTATGGACATTGATTTCTGAAGGATTGTTTTTTGAGGTGGCCAGAATCCGTTCGTAGAAGTCCTGTAGTACGAATAGAGAAAGCACCATCAAAACGCAGATGCCTATTATGATAGATTCTCTTCTCATTGCAGCAATCCTTCTAAAAAAACAAGCATAACATTCCTGTGGAATAATTAAAAGAAAAATGGATTGAATTTGGCGGCGCGCCGGGTGCCGGCCAGTAGGCCTTCTTTGAGTGATGTGGGCCGGGTTGTTTCATTTGCCGGCGGAATTTTCTTTCAGTTTTTGCTGTGCAAGAGCAAGGTTTTGGCTGGCTTGCGCGTAAGACGGGTCGATTTTCAAGGCTTCTTGAAATTGAAGTACGGCATCTTTGAAGTTGTTCTGGTACATGAATGCCGCGCCAAGGTTTAAATAGGATGGTGCTGATGCCGGATTTATCTTTATTGCGGTTTGAAAATGTTCCATGGCTGATGTCATATTGCCTGCCTGTCCGAGTGAAATGCCGAGCTGATTGTGAGCCACAGCAAGATTCCGGGCTGAAATCTGCTGTGATGGATCAATGCGTATAACTTCCGATAAATGCTGTATGGCTGATTCGATGTCGTTCCGTTCCAGCAGTAGTAAAGCCAGGTTGTTATGAGCGCGAACAGCTTGCGGATCAATGGCAAGCGCTTGTTTGAAACATGCTTCAGCTTCAGCTTTCATTCCGCGCTGCATCAGGACACTGCCTTTGTGGGTTTGAAAACGCGGAGTGCCAGGGCTGTTGGTGACAAGAATGTCGCACATGTTGATCAAGTCGGGACTTAAATCCGGTTTTTCAATTTGGGCGCAGATATACCAGTACAACGGGACGAGCGGTAGCATGTCTTTGATATCAGGCAAATTGTGTATGCTGGATGGCGGTGCCACTGATTGTCCGCCTGCGGTGTATCCGAGGCTTTCGAGAGAGCGGCGTTCTTCGGCGCTCAATTTGATAGAAGATGATTCTAGAGGCGGTTGTATGTTTTTCAGAAACGCGGTGAGCGAATTCTGCATATTTGAGGATATGTCCGAATGTGAATTGATAATGTTGTTTGTTTCGCCGGGGTCGGTTACGCGGTTATAAAGTTCAGGTTTTGCCGTTAAAATGTATTTCCATTCCGCGGTAAAGTAGCATTGGAGAGGGCTCCAGCGGAAGTTTTCCCATGTGCCGTATGTTTCGCCGTACCAGGGGCGCGGCTCGATTTCTTTTCCCGCAAGGGCGGTCATGACATTGCGCTGGATGGCGGTCTGAAGAGAAAGATTCCGCGGATCGTCTTTCGGGTATATCTGCGGATTGACTGAAAGCATGGATAGTATGGTTGGGAAGAGGTCGGTCATCGGCAAGGTTGTTGTTACGCGATGGCCGGCTTTTATTTTTTCAGGAAACGCGATGATCAGAGGTACGCGCATCACGCAGTTGTAAACCGTCAGGCCGTGAGTATTTTCGCCATGTTCACCGAGGCTTTCGCCGTGATCGCCGACGGCCACTATGACGGTGTTTTGCAGAAGATTTTTTTCCTGAAGAAATGTCAGTAATCTTGATATTTGTTGATCCATGAAGGCGATTTCGGCGTCGTAATCGGAATTGAATTTATTGCCGAAGATATCCTTGTGGTCGTAGCGCGGGTTGTGTGGATCATAAAAATGCACCCAGCAGAAAAACGGGTGTTTTTTCTTCATACTGGAAAACCATTGTATGGCGGCATCAGTGATCTCTGTTGCCGGTCTGTAGTAGTTGATGAGGTTGTCGTCATTGGCGGTTATTGCGGACAGAGAGGTGTTTGCCGGTGCAGTGCTTTTATCGTCGTACATATCGAATCCTCTGCTGAGGCCGAATTTGGAATCGAGTATGGTTGAAGCGATGAATGCCGCTGTCTGGTATCCGCGTTTTGACAGGATTTCAGGGAGCAGGGGTATTTGCGGGTTCAGGCTGTTCTTGCCGTTGTTGCGAATGCCGTGTTCCGGCGGGTAGAGGCCGGTTAGCATGGTGGTGTGAGCCGGCAATGTGATAGGTGCCGGTGTATAGGCCTGTTCGAAGAGCACGCCGTTTTTTGCCAGCGAATCGAGGGCTGGTGTTAGCGCGTTGGTGTAACCATAACAGCCGAGGTGATCGGCGCGCGTGGTGTCGAGGGTGATAAGCAGGAGATTGGCGGGTGATTCAACGCGCCGGCAGAGAAAGGTTGTTATGGCGGCGATTATTATGACAACCAAGGTCAGTATGGCGCGTTTTTTCATTACTTGAATTGACGGTGTGTGTTTTATTCCGTCTTTTCTTCAATAATATTGGTGGCAGGCGCGGTGTTTTCCTGCTTTACGGATATTTCATTTGTTGGCGATGTATCTTTTATGTATCCATGTTTAATCAGCCATTTACGGCGTCTGAATGTCAGCACTTCCATGCCGCGCGCTATTGCCTGATTGTGGAATTGTTCCAGACTGGGCGGGTCGAAATTGCGGCCCATCTGGTCCAATTGTTCAACGGATGTTATGTATTTATTAACGGCATGAGGATCGGGTGTGTAGCCAACCCCGAACATGGTGGCGATACAGCGCATGACTTGCCGTTCAATTCTTCCGTTGCGCAATGCCTTATCGGTTGTTTTCAGGGCGGCGATATTTATAACAGCCCAATTCTGGTCTGGTGCGACAATCATGGATTCCTTTGTAAGAGGTTGAGAGACCAGCAGTACCCTGCAAACGTGCTGGGTGGTCATCAGGCATTCGCATGATCGCGCGAGCGATAGAATGTCTGTATCATTTTTTTGAGCGACACTTAATTCCGCGCTTTTAACCGGAACCATGAGGTTTATTTCGGCAAAAGAACGGACAGATTCCACGGTCTGTGTATCCACTGCCTGAATATTTACCAGAAGGATGGATTTGCCTGTGGTTGGTACGATTTCTGAATAAGAAGGAATGATTGCAAGCAGGAATGTGAAGATGGCCGCCAGTGTGCAGGATTTATTCATGATTATAGTCTCCTATTAAAAAATAACCTTATATTGTCAAAACTGGGTGAATATACTATATGAGTTACGTGTAAAACGCAAGATGCAAGCGTGAATGGCCGGGATTCTGATTTTTGGAAACGGTTTTACCGCAAGGTTCATGGTGGAGGACGGCAAATGACACAATGGCGTGTATGGGCCTGTTTGATTGGTATTATTCTTTTTGGAATGTTTCTTCGCGTGGCATATTTAATGGAGCTCGCGGCGGATCCGGCTTTTGCTTTTCCGGGTGTTGATGCCGGGTACAATGACGCGTGGGCGCGGGCGATAGTTACCGGCGATTGGAATGCACAGCGTACGCATGATGTGACAGGTATACCGTCAACGCCTTTTTTCCGTCCGCCGGGCTACGCGTATTTTCTGGGGGGAATATACAAGTTACATCAGGGTTATCTGGCGCCTCGTATTGCGCAGGCATTACTGGGTTTGATAAGCGTGTTTATTGTATTTCTGCTGGCGCGTAAATGGTTTGGCCCGGCAACAGGATTATTGTCGGCGCTGTTTGCGGCGTGTTATTGGGGATTTATTTATTTTGAAGGTGAACTCCTTGAGCCGGCACTGCTTGTTTTTCTTGGCTTGCTTATAGTTTACGCGCTTAGTCTGATGATTGATAAGGTCACGTTTTTCAGGGCCGCGGTTGCCGGAATTTTGATTGGCCTGTTCGCGCTGGTGAGACCGAACATACTTGCGCTGGTGCCGTTGTTCATGGGTTGGGTGGGGTGGATATTGAGGGGCAGGAAAGCCAGGGCATTTGCAATGTGCTGCGCCGGCATGCTTATTGGTCTGGCGCTGACGGTGGCGCCGGTGACAATCCGAAATTACATGGTTTCGGGTGAACGAGTTCTTATTTCATCCAACGCCGGTATTAACCTCTTTATTGGAAATAATGAAAATGCGGATGGTTTGTTCATAAGCCGCATTCAGGATCTGGGTTTGTTCAGAACAAGCAGTCAATATGTTGAAATCAAAGTTGCGTTAGAGCGTCAAGCGGGGCGGAAGATGAGCTATTCTGAAATGTCGCGGTATTTTGCCGGGAAGGCCGTAAGCTTTATGACGTCTCACCCCGTCAGCGCATTGAAACTGTTTGTCCGGAAAGCCCTGTTGCTTTTTGGGCCGGTTGAGGCCGGGCACAATCGTTCGATTTATTATGATCGTGAATTTTCCTGTGTTTTGAGGTCTATCCCGCTGGCATTTCCATTTGCTCTTTCTTCAGGATTACTGGGGATATTGTTATTGCTGATAAAGGGAAAGGAAGGCTCCGGGGCGGATGTTAATTACAGGCGCAGTCTGCAATTCGGGTGGCTGATGGTGATCTTCGCGGCGGGGTATTTGATTTCGTTTCTGCCGTTTTTTGTTTCGGGCCAGTATCGAATACCGGTTATTCCGTTTCTTTTAATACTTGGAGCATACGGCCTTGTCTGTTTGTGGAATTGGAGCAAGGCACGGATGACAGGCCGCGTGGTTTTAGGGGTTTTGATATGGATTGGTATCTACATTTCCGCCTCAGTAAACATTTCCGGCTATGAGCCTAATCTTGCGAAGTGGCATGTGGATCAGGCTGCGGGCTGGATCAGGAATGGGGATTATGATCGTGCGGTATTGGAATGCCGGAAGGCAATAGCAGTTAATTCCGGCAGTGCCGAAGCGTATGTTGCCATGGCCAAGGCGCTTGGCGGGAACGGAAAATGGCTGGAAGCGGAGTCGGTGTTTCGGGAGGCATTGAGAATGAGGCCGGACGCAGACAGGGCGCGTGTGAATCTCGGAAATTTATTACTCAGACAGGGGCGGGTGGATGAGGCCATTGTGGAGTATAAGGCGGCGTTGGACGCAAATCCGGGCCTTGCTGAAGTGTATCTGAATCTTGGCGCGGTGTTGTTAATGTCCGGCAGAGCCGGAGAATCGGAGAGTTATCTGCGCGAGGCTGTAAAAATAGCGCCGGACAACGCGCGCGCGCATCTTTTTCTCTCGCGTGTATTGGCGGAATCGGGACGTTCCGACGAGGCGGCGCAGCACTATGAAGAGGCGATTCGTCTGAATCCGGATGTTGTTAGGGGTGTGCCGGGCAATCAGAAAGACGAGTAAATGGAATGATTATGTCTGCCAAATGGCAAAAATATTTTTTCAGAATAATGCTGGTGCTTTGCGCGCTTATTTTGTGTGAAATTGCACTTCATGTTTTCGGGTATAAACCGCACGAGCAGTTTCAGAATTTCATATGCGGTGACCGTGTGATGCGTCCAATTCCGGGTGTTCCTTATCTTGTGAAACCGTACGCTTCATTTACCGAACGGTGGCCGGACAATTCTGACGGCTACTTTGATGCACCTTCCAATAGTATATCTTATCATGTGAACAACTGCGGATTTCGGGGGCCTGACATGAGTCTTGAACGGAATGAACGGCCGCGAGTTGCTTTTCTCGGAGATTCGTTCTGCTGGGGGCTGGGAGTGAGGGATGAAGATAATTTTATAGAGGTCATGTCGAAGCAGATCGGTGCGACACTGGGGCGGGAAGTGGAGTTGTACAATTTCGGGATGCCGGGTTTTGATACTGTTCATGAAGTTGCTCTTGCGAGTTATGTTATTCCGGGGTTCAGGCCTGACATTTGCGTGATGTGGTTTTTTCTGAATGATATCGGCGGCGGATCAGGTCTGATGACGATGGATTATCTTGGCGGAGATGATTTGTGGCTGTCTTTGCGTAGGCGTTTTTTTCTGTTCGACCTTGCGGCAACGCCGTTGTCCCGTATTGCCGGTGAGCGGAAATTAATTGCCAATTACACTAAAGTTTACGCTGATGGCTCGCAGAAGCTGGAAAGAATGAGCCGGTTATTGGGGGTTTTTGCGGATTTGTGCAAGGCGAACAATATAAAGCCGGTATTGGTGGTTCATCCGATTTTGTACAAGCTTGATGGTGATTATCCTTTTTTGAAGGTTCATGAAAAAGTTCTGGCGATTGCGGCGGAGAAAGGGATAATGACGGTTGATTTGTTTCCTTATTTCAAGGGGATGAAGGCGGATGAGTTGTGGGTGCATCCTCTGGATCAGCATCCCAACCGGAAAGCGCACAAGATAGCGGCAGACGGTTTCGGCGAATATCTTGTCAGGATAATATCGGGTTTGGAGAAAGAAAAAAATGAATGATTCTAAAAATTGCTGTCGATGCAAAGTCTGGAAGAAAGTTCCGGCTATGATGATTTTTAACGGCACGGTATTTATTGCCAGTGCCTGTATCATGATAATAGAGATTGTCGCGGGGCGTATAGTTTCGCGTTATGTCGGGCAATCTCTTTATACATGGACATCGGTGATAGGGGTTGTTCTTGCCGGTATTTCCGTAGGAAATTATTTTGGAGGCCGGCTGGCGGACCGTTTCAGGCCGGGCAAGACTCTGGCGGTTCTATTCTTCTTGTCGTCCTTGCTCTGTTTAACGATTCCCGCGCTTAATTATGGAGCGGGCCGCTGGTTGTTTCTTCTGGAGAGAGAATGGCCTGTGCGGATTTTTCTTCATGTCACGTTGACGTTTATACTGCCGTCCTGTGCTTTGGGAATGATCAGTCCTGTTGTTGCGAAGATGGCACTTGATCAAGGTGCAGGGGTTGGGCGCACGATAGGCGGTATTTACGCGTGGGGCGCGTGCGGGAGTATTGTGGGGACATTTCTTGCCGGGTTTTATCTTATTGCTCTGGTTGGCACTGTTAATCTTCTTGTTATTATAGCTGTTGTGCTGGCTGTCATGGCGGCGGCATATTCCGGTGGCGCGCGTTTTTTTTGTTTATGGCTTGTGATTAGCGGAGTGGCTTTGCTTGGTGCAAACGGGAATACCGAAAGTGCCCGGAAACTGGGTGGTTTTATGGGGATCCGGGATGTTCTGGAAGGCAATAAAAACTGTCTGTACAGGGCTGAAAGTCAATACATGCACATTGCTGTAATGTGTCCGGAAGGCCGGGAAAACAACCGGTCAATGATTCTGGACAGGCTTACTCAGTGCAAAACAGATGTGGATCATCCTTTACAGCTTAAATATGAGTATTTTTGGGTTTACGAGGCAGTCATTAACAAGCATTCCAAGACTGGCGCTCCGGTGTCAGCGTTTGCGATTGGCGGCGGCGGTTATGTTTTTCCGCAATATCTTGAGCAGGTCCGGCCCGGCAGTGATATTCATGTGGCGGAGATTGATCCTGCTGTCACCAAAGCCGCTTTTGCGGCGTTCGGACTGGATGCAAACACGACGGTGAAGATTCATAATATGGATGCCCGTAATTATGTGGATGATCTTGTGCGAATGAAGGAGCAGGGGCGGGAAGTTCCGGCATTTGATTATATTCTAGGTGATTCTTTTAATCATTTCTGTGTGCCGTATCATTTAACGACGTTTGAGTTCACGGAAAAGTTTTCACGTTTGATGAAGCCGGACGGGATATATATGCTTAATATGATTGACATGTATCAGCCGGGTCTTTTTCTTGGTGCGACGGTGCGCACGTTAGAGTGTGTCTTTCCTTATGTCTACGTTTTCAGTGCCACGGGGCATCTGGAAGCACGTGAGACATTTGTTGTTTTTGCGTCCAAAACAAGAATGGACACGAATGACATTGACGAGATAGTTCGCGGGGCACATCCGAAATATCTGGGCAGGCAGTTGACTGACGCGGAAATGGACTCATTAAGGGAACGAGAAAACGGAATGATATTGACGGACGATTTTGCGCCGGTTGAGCAGTTGTTGGCGTGTGTCGTGAGAGATGATTATGAAGATCTTTTCGCTAGATATGTTGTTTTGGGGACTGAAGCGTTGGATGGAAAGAAATATGACAAGGCTATAGGATTGTTTGAAAAGATGATGAAAAGGGCCCCGGCATTGCCCGATCCGTATTTCAATCTTGGCGAAGTGTTCCTGCAGAAAGGTGATGATGAAAAGGCCTGGGATTATTTCAAGCAGGCGTTGGCGATGGATCAGGATTCGAATATGGCGCAAAATAGAATTGCCGAATTGACTGTAAAAAAAGGTGATATTCAGGGCGGACTGGCGCTTTGGCGGGAAATTCTGCAGAAAGATGCTTATAACATTAACGCTAACAACAACATCGGGCTGGTGCTCGGTTACAACGGCAATCTGGATGAAGCTATGAATCATTGGCGCAGGGTTCTCTCTGTCAAACCCGGAGATGTTTTTGCGAATTATCAGATGGGCATTGCCTGCATGAAAAAAGGCATGGACAATGAGTCTGCTATGTATATCAGGAAGGCAAAAGAGCTGGATCCTGATCTGGCTGAAGTTAAGAGAGATTTTCTTCCTGTCAGTGATAGTGCTGATGCTTCAAGTGTTCTGCGAAGGTTATTCTGATTGAATATTGTGGCGGTGCAGAGACTTGTCAACGGCGCCGGTCATTTTTTTCAGATCCAAATCGATATTCAGGAAATTCATAATATCCTTTGCCGCTTCATCCGGTTTTTCCAGCAGTTTGTTGTAGTTGCAATAGAGTGTTTTTATGCAGGTCTGCTTTTTCAGCCACTGGTCAAGTTTCTTTAAATGATTTTCGAAAAAAGACCGCATATCGGTGTCAGGCGGGCCGGGTTCTTTGTCGAGCCTCTTCAGCATGGACTTTTGAGAAGACAGTATTTCCTCCATATTGCGTGTCATGAAAATTATCTTGTACTGGTGATTTGCCGGCAGATTGTACAACAGCATGGAGATGATTTTTACCGCCTTGTTTTCGGCATCCGCCAGCCAGGAGTTATTCTCACTGAGTTTTTTGACATTTTCCATTTCGTAATAGCCCTTCGGGTTGTTTTCGTCAGGCTTGCGGATATTATCGGTGAGTATCGGCAAACCGCCGGCTTCCAGCATCTGCATCATTAGTGATGTTCCGGAACGCGGCAGGCCTGATACTACAGTGATCATTGGAAAATTCCTTTTATGTTAAATTTCAACTCCAATCGGTTTCTTAAGCAGTAAGCCGAACAGCAATGTGAGGATTATAAATGTGAACAGCCAGTTAAATCTGATGCCGAGCAAAATTAATTCCGCGGGGAGATATGTTATTTCAATGTAATTCAGCGGGCAGTCAACGGGTAGTGGTGGTTCGGACGGATATGTGATTTGGGCCCAAAATTCCGGCGAGACGCGTCGCGCAGAAGAGCGTGCGGTTTTGGTGTCTATTGTTATATTTTTACTAATGGTTGTCCCGTTGATGTTCAGATTGATGCAGTTGTTTATGTCGTTTACGGCTTTAAGCCGCCAGCTGACCTGGTTCAGCGACGGAGCGCGCATGGCATCGGTTTCTGCGGTGACACTTTCGGATTTTTCAATTGATATTATCTGTTCCATTACCGGAAAATCTTTTTTCAGAGAAGCTGTGACAATAAAATTTTCACTGGGCCTCACAGGTCTGCCACCGAACCAGCAGTAAACTTGAGACATGATGAGCATTATTGGCAGGATGGTGATTAATAACGGCTTCATAAGTTCACGCAAATAGTGAAAATTGGCAATCAATACGCGGTAAAAAGAATCCAGGTTTGCGACAGGGTCATTTCTGAAAAGAGCGAGTTCAAGAGTTGTTGCGAGCAGGCGGTTTTTGTTTTGTTTAACACGGTCCTGATTTGTTGTGTATTTGAATACATAAAGAACAATTACGGTTGAAATGAATGATACGGCGATCATTCCGGGCCAGGGGCTGACTTTACT
>JBFZFB010000082.1:0-17912 GCA_041306605.1 Lentisphaerota bacterium
AGGAGCGACTGAAAGACCATCGTGCGGGGCGTTGTTCCCATACAAAGAATCGCCGTCCTCTCTGTCTTGTATATTTCGAATACTGCAACAATTACTCCGATGCGCTCAAGCGAGAGAAATATATGAAGTCATCCATAGGTCGTATTTGGCTAAAGCGTAAACTCAAGAAACACAATAACTTCTGATCTGTTGATGTAAACCAGCCCTACCACCATTTATTCCATATTGCGCCGGCCTCGCTCAAATCGGGCCATAATGGAATAGGCACACGGCACAACAAGCAGGGAAAACATGGTGGAAACGAAGACACCTCCAATGATGGCCAGTGCCATGGGTTGCCGTGTTTCCGCCCCTGTTCCAATGCCAAGTGCTATTGGAAACGCCGCGGCAATAGTTGATACAGACGTCATTAGAATTGGCCTCAGCCGGATCGGGGCTGCAGTCAGGATGGCATCTGTTAACGACATGCCCTCCTCGCGCTTACGGTTCATAAACTCTACCAGCAGGATCGAGTTCTTTTTCACAATACCCATCAAAAGAATGATACCGATGGCACTGTATAAGTTGAGCGACTGGTTGGTGCCCCACAGTGTTACCAGAGCGCCAGTTATGCTGAACGGCAGTGCAAGCAGGACTGTGAATGGGTGGACAAAACTGTTAAACTGCGACGCCAGCACCATGTAAGCAACCACTATACCCAGCACGAAAGCAAACCAAAGCCCGCCAAACGATTCACTAAACGTTTTTGCGCCTCCCTCAAGGTTAAACGTGTAACCCGGCGGAAGGGTTTCCCGTGCGATCTTTTCGGCTTCTTTCAGGGCTTTGGCTTGTGAGGCACCGGCCGCCAGATTGGCTGTCACAGAAATTGCTCGCTGGCGATTGACGCGACTGATGTTCTGCAGGGTCTTGGCATTCTCCAATCTCACAACATCTCCCAATTGGATAAGCTCTCCATATGAGTTACGCACAGTTAGCGTCTTCACGTCTTCTGCACTCAAGCGGTCCTCTGGTGTCAGGCGCAACCGGATATCATACCGGCGTCCGTCCCGGGTAAATTTACCCTGACGAACGCCTCCCATCGCAGCGTTTACTGTCCGTCCTATATCCTCCATTGTAACGCCCCGCGCAGCGGCGGCCTGCCGGTCTGGAATAATCCTGACTTCCGGCATGCCTGTGCGATAGTTATTATCCATATCAACGACAAGCCCGGTCTTCTCAAGCTTAGCCATGATTTCCCGGGCCTTAGACTCCAGCACAGTGTAGTCGGATCCCCTGAGATTGAACTCAACGGGTTGACTGCGTCGCGCCGTGAGGCCGCGTGCAGACATATCCTGAAAGGAAATACGCAATCCTTTAACACCCTCCAGATCTCGCCGGAACTCGTTCATCAGTTCGGCTTGGGTTTTATCGCGCTGATTACGTTCAATCAGCGTGAGGCCCATATTTGCCTGACCCCCACTGCCAACCATGGTAAAATAGCGCAGAACCTCGGCGCGTTTCTTAAAGTAAGCCTCAACTTCCTGCACTCGCGCGTCGGTTAATGCCAGGGATGATCCGACTGGAGCCCGGAGGCTGACACCTATGTAAGATTGATCCTGTGCCGGCACGAATTCCCGGCGAAGCACTGTTCCCAACCCTAGAGAGGCGGCAAAAATGACCAGCGCTCCGGCCAGTACCGCCCATCTCCATTTCAAGGTTAGCGGCAAAATACGACTGTACGCGCAACTTAACCGGTTGAACAAAGCGCCGGAACGCTGCTCCAGCCAGCCGGGTTTCTCGCGGCGCGACATCATCATTGAAAGCCGCATCGGCGTAAGCGTGATTGCCTCCAGTAGCGACAAAGCCACAGCCGCTGTCATGGTCACGCCGAATTGGAAGAAAAACCGGCCGATTACTCCTGACATGAACGCCACAGGCAGAAAGATCGCAATGACGGCCGCCGTAGTGGCAATGGCCGCAAATATTATTTCCCGCGATCCGTCCTCGGCCGCTTTGACTTTTTCCTTTCCCATGTCGAAATGACGAACAATGTTCTCTAGAACCATGATCGCATCGTCAACCACGATGCCAATGGCAAGCGCCAGTCCGAGCAATGTGAACGTGTTGAGCGTGAACCCGGAGAAATAAAGGATGGAGAATGTGCCTATAATAGAAGTCGGGATGGCGAGAATGATATTGAATCCTGAACTCCATGTTCCGAGGAATAGAAAACAAATCAGGGCTGTCAAAAAAGCAGCTATTACCAGCTCGTGCTCTGTGGCCTTCACTGCTTGCTCCACGGGACGGGTGAAGTCTGCGTTAACCTGCAATTTCATGCCTTTTGGCAGTGATTTCTGAAGTTCTGCCATTCGCGCCCTGACTAGGCGTCCGACCTCAACTTCATTAGCCCCACGCTGTTTGCTGATTCCTATGACCGCACCCGGCTCGCCTGAAATCCGCACGAAGCGGCGTACGTCGGTCAGCCCATCTTCCACCCGGGATACGTCCTTCAAAAGAATAGTAGCGTCCTGAATTGGTTGTCCGCCCCGGTGCGTAATGGGAATGTTGGCGACCTGCTCGACAGTAACACCTTCCCCCATATTCCGGAGGTTCATCTCCTCCTTGGAGTTTTCAATATACCCGGCCGCCAGTTCGGTATGTTCCTGTTGGATGGCCTGCTGGAGATCAAGGATGGTTAACTCGTATTCCTGAAGCTTCTTGGTATCCACCCATAGACGCAAGTTACGCTGGCCCAACCCGTAAAGACCGACTTCCCCGACGCCTGGTATCACCTGCAGTTGATCCAGCAGGAAAGTTTCAATGTAGTCCACCATTTCACGCGGCGACTGTGTGCCCGACACCCCGATGCGAAGCACTGGCTCTCCCTCGGTTGTACTTTTATGGATAACCGGAGGATTCACGTTCAGCGGAAGGCGCAGTTCGGCCAGTGCCCCCTGAACTTCCTGCAGAGCAGCGTCAATGTCGCGACTGAGTTCGAATTCCAGTTCGACGTTTGCCTGTCCCTGTTGGATGGACGACCGGATTTCCTTCACTCCGTCCACGGCAATTACGAGCTGTTCGATCTTATCAACAAGTTCTGATTCCATTATCTCAGGGGCCGCGCCTTCCCATGAAACACGGATCCCGAGAACAGGAAAATCAACATCCGGCATCTGGCTGACACCCATCCTGTTCAAGCTGATTGCGCCGAATACGATCAAGCCGAACATTAGCATCCAGGCAAAGACAGGGCGACGAATGGATAGGTCTGACAGTGTCATAACGACGCCTTTCCTGCGGCAACATGAAGATGGATCATATCGGCGCGAAGTTGATGAGCAAGAGCCGCCTCACGCCGGCGCAGTCCCCATAACTGAACCGATGCCGAGAGAACATCAAGATTGTTAACGCGTCCAAATTCATAATCCTTCCGGAGAAGCGCGAGAGTTTCGGAGGCAACTCCTATCGCCCTCTGTAATTCCGACCACTGTCTCAATTCATAGAAGAGAGACTGGTAAGCCTGCCGGACATCAAGTTCTGAAGACCGCCGCAATTCCGCCAATCGCAGTTCACTGATTTTCAGCTGTTGATCCGTTTCAGCGACGCGTGCTGAACGCATACCGCGGTCGAACAGGGGCATTTCCAGACGTAAAACCAGATCCCACTCGTTCTGATCCTGCGGATCGCGCAAGAGATAGGTATTTCCATCGATAGTCACCTTGGGCGCACGGTCCGACTTTGCCGCCTTCATATCCAATTTTGAGGCATCCACACGCGCCTCGCCTGCGGCGATGTCCGGCCTGGTTGCCGTTGCCGCAAGATACTTATCCACATCATCAATGACGGGTAATGGTGTTTGATCCATCAACTGTAAACCGGACGCTGGTTGTCCCGTCATAAACGCCAGCAATTCCAGTGTTGCGGCATATGACTGGTTGAGTTGCTCGATTGTCAGACATATTTCCGCTATCTGGTTGGACGTCGTTAGCAGATCCGATAGCTTTGAGCGGCCAAGTTTTACACGGCGTTCCAGTTCCGCCGCGCGGTTTTCCAGCGTCTTGAGCTGTTCTTGAGATGCCGCCCGCTGACCTTTAAACGACAGGGTCTGATAAAAAACATCCGCAACATCCTCATAGAGCAACAGACGAGCGTGTTCCACGTTATGATAAAGAGCAATGCCTTCCGCCTCTTTTGCGGCGGCGGAACGAGCTGTCCGGAAGCCGTCAAACACAGTCCAGCTTGCGCCGATACCAGCCCGGCTATTGTCGTTTGCATCGGTCCAATCAGCGTCGCCTTTTACACTCACTTCCGGCCACATTGTTCCCAGAGATTGACGATAACGAGCTTCTGCCGCGATCCACTCAGCTACGCTGATCTGAAGCGACTCGCTTTTTGCCACAGCCATTTCATAAGCCGCGGTGAGATTGAGCTCACCTGCCAGTGACACGGACACCATGAACAGCAACAAGCAGGTAACATTTAAGAATCGGCAAGACACCGGTTTAAGACCTCCCGAAAAAGCTTTATAGTCAGGGATATATCATTTTCATTACGCGGATTCCACATGTTTACTGCTTAACCGCAACTTGCTTGCGCTTTTTCCTGATATGCAGCAACACATACACCGCGATCAGCAATGCGCAACCAGCCAGCGCAAGAATTGTTGCCTGATGAGAATATTTCTTTATCAACTCCTGATTCTTGCCGGCCGCATATCCTATCCATGTAAGAATTGTAACCCATATGCCAGCCCCCAATCCGGTATAAAACAGAAAATGAACCATATTCATCCGGGCAAGACCGGCCGGAAATGAAATGTACTGCCTCACAACAGGAATAAGGCGACCGGTAAATGTCCCTATCTCACCATGATTCCTGAAAAATGTTTCCACCTTGACAAGATTCTGCTCGTTGATAAAAAGATATTTACCCCACCTGACAAGAAACGGACGGCCCAGATAAAGGGCCATCCAGTAATTCACAAGAGCGCCTATCCAGCTCCCGAAAACCCCCATCCCAATCGCCATCCCAAAATTCATTTTTCCTTGCGAAGCAAGATATCCAGCCGGAATCATAACTACTTCACTCGGAAACGGCACAAACGAACTCTCAAGCGCCATCATTACAACAATACCGCAATAACCCCAGTCGCCTACAACTCCCACCACCCATTGAACCATGCTGCTCAACATATTACGTCTCCAGTTGCTTCTATTTGCATATTTCACCGGTAATCCCGAAAAACCATGAGCTTTATCGCATTCTTATCAACAAAAAGCAATTGATTCTAATCCCCCGCATAAAAATGCGCTCTCAACATGACCCTGATTGAATAATATATACCGTCTTTGACATCATTCTGCTATAATGATAAATTATAAAAATAAAAGCGGGTTGTATTATGCCAATCTACGAATATCAGGCAAAAGATCAGAGTAAATGCTGTGTTTATTGCGCCAAGCCTTTTGAATGGCTGCACCAGACAATGACAGAGCCAACCCTCACTGTATGCCCTAAATGCAACGCGCCCCTGACCAGACTTCTGTCCGTGCCGTCCATAGGCAAATCAGTAACCGGTCTTGATCACAGAGCAAAAAACGCCGGATTCCATAAACTCCAACGTCTCGGCAAAGGTGAATACGAGAAGAAATATTAATTCCTAATCCCCTGCCTTGTTTTCACCTCTTTTATTTCTTGCATCCGGACACCTTAAAACCATATATTCACCGAGTTTTAATTTTGCGTAAATCAATATGAATAAAATCATCGAAAAAAAACAATTATCAGAAGAAGTCTTTCTGATGCGAATTAAAGCGCCTTTAATCGCTGAAGAACGAAAACCCGGCCAGTTCATCATCCTGCAGGTATCTGATGACGGCGAACGAATCCCTCTTACAATTGCCGATGCCGACAGCTCTGCCGGAACAATAACTCTGATCTTTCAGACAGTCGGAAAATCCACCCATCTTCTGGCACACATGCAACCCGGAGACAACCTGCCTCATCTTCTTGGCCCGCTTGGGAAACCAACCCACATTGAAAATGTCGGCACCGTGGTATGCGTTGGCGGAGGAATCGGAGTTGCCCCTCTGCACCCAATAGCAAAAGCCATGAAACTTGCCGGAAATAAAGTAATAACCATTATCGGCGCCCGATCCCGCAATTTGATCATCATGGAAAACGAAATGCGCGCCATCGCCGACGAGTTAATAATCTGCACCGACGACGGATCATACGGACGGAAATGCCTTGTCACAGAACCATTAAAAGAAACCTGTCAACGCGCGGACAAACCTAACCTTGTGGTTGCCATAGGGCCACCAATAATGATGAAATTCTGCGCCGAAACAACGAGACCATTCGGAACCAAAACACTCGTTTCCCTCAATACCATAATGATCGACGGCACCGGCATGTGCGGCGGATGCAGAGTCACCGTCGGCGGAAAAACAAATTTCGTCTGCGTTGACGGACCTGAATTTGACGGACATCTGGTTGACTTCGACAACATGATCAAACGTCTGGGATCTTACCGCCGGTACGAGGAGAAAGCACACCATGCATGTCATCTTCATCTTGGATTGAATCAGCCGGGAGAGAAAAAAACGCTATGAAAAATTCCGAAACCGCTATTTTAAATGAGCTTCTCCCTAAAAAGGATCAACTAAAGCCAAAAGAACGCATGGCGATCCCGCCTCAGGAAATGCCTCTCCAGGATCCAAAGGAACGCAGTCATAATTTCAATGAGGTAGCACTAGGTTACAACGCCGAACAAGCCAGAATTGAAGCCTTACGATGCTTAAAATGCCCGAAAGCTCCATGCGTCAACGGCTGCCCCGTGCGCATAAACATACCTGCCTTCGTAGAAAAAATAGCTGATGGCGATTTTCAAGGCGCCATCAATATCATAAAACAAAACAGCCTGCTTCCTGCCGTTTGCGGACGAGTCTGCCCGCAGGAAGTTCAATGTCAGGAGCCATGCACTCTCGGCAAAGCACTTAAAAACACCGAACACGCAGTGTCCATCGGCCGCTTGGAACGATTTGTGGCCGATACCGAAAGACTTCATGGAATTACTCCGTCCCCCGTCAAACCTGACACCGGCAAAAAAGTGGCTGTTGTAGGAAGCGGACCAGCAGGAATAGTTGTAGCCGCCGATCTCCGTCGTCATGGACATGCTGTGACAATATTCGAAGCTTTCCATAAACCCGGCGGCGTCATGGTGTACGGCATTCCTGAATTCCGCCTGCCTAAAGCAATAGTTCAAGCGGAAATAGATACACTCAAGGGCATGGGCGTAGAAATACAAACCGATTTCCTCGTCGGTCGGACACGTAATCTTATGAACCTTATGACAAAAGACGGCTTTGACGCTGTATTTCTCGGCATTGGCGCCGGTTTGCCGAAATTCATGGATATCGAAGGCGAAAACCTGCTTGGCGTATTTTCCGCCAATGAATACCTGACGCGCACAAATCTGATGAAAGCGTATGATAGCGAAAAATCCGATACTCCCATCATATCGTCACGTAAAGTCGCGGTACTGGGAGGCGGCAATGTAGCCATGGACTCGGCACGCACGGCTCTCCGGCTCGGCGCTCAGGAAGTCCACCTTGTATACAGACGCACCGAAAAAGAAATGCCGGCAAGAGCCGAAGAGGTGCAAAATGCCAGAGAAGAAGGAATTATTTTCCACTTCCTTGAAAACGCTTTGAAAATAATAGGTGACAGCGAGGGACACGTCACCTCCATGGAATGCCTTCGATACGAACTTGGCGAACCCGATGAATCAGGAAGACGACGGCCCGTCCCCATCAAAGGCAGTGAATTCATAATGGAAACCGATACCGTAATAGTCGCCATCGGAAATGAATCCAACCCGCTTATAAAGAAAACATCCCCTCAAATCGAGACCAATAAATGGGGCAATATCATTGTAAACGAAAAAGGCCAGACATCAGTTAAAGGCATCTACGCAGGCGGCGATATCGTCAGCGGCGCCGCCACTGTAATCCAGGCAATGGGCCAAGGCAGGCTCGCCGCGCAATCTATCCACGAATATCTGACGGCGAAAAACCAATAACACCTCTGCTGCCTGGCGCGGCCCGCTCATCACAGGCCGACATAGAAAAATCCAGCACGCAAAGCTTCTTCTCGATTGAAGAAATTACGGACATCCACCAGAACCGGATGACGCATCTTTTTCCTCAGATCAGAAAGCTTGATTTTGCGGAAAACATCATGACCGTTAATAAGAATTACAGCATCCAGGTCAGCCGCTTCATCATAATCAAGCGTGTTGACACCAAATGTTTCACGTAATTGCTCCTTGGAGACCATAGGCTCACAAACGGAAACATTAACACCATATTTCTTCAAATGCTCAATCACATCAACAGCCTTGGTATTCCTGAAATCAGGAACATTCTCTTTGAATGTCATGCCCATCATCAGAACATGCGATGACTTCAATGTGACACCAGCCGTGCTCATTTCCCTGATAACAAGATCTCCAACGTAACTGCCCATGGAATCATTAATCCGCCGGCCGGCCAGAATAACTTCAGGATTATACCCAACCTCAATCGCGCGATGTGTCAGATAATAAGGATCCACACCTATACAATGCCCGCCCACAAGACCCGGCATGTATTTATGAAAATTCCACTTGGTCCCCGCCGCCTCAATAACCTCGCTTGTGTTTAAACCAAGACGCGAGAAAATCCGGGACAATTCATTCATCAGCGCAATATTCAGATCACGCTGAACATTTTCAATGACTTTTGAAGCTTCCGCCGTCTTGATATTGGAAGCGCGGTAAACACCAGCCTTTATCACTGCGCCGTAAACACTCGCTACTCGATCCAGTGAGCGCTCATTATGCCCGCTAACCACTTTGACAATATCAACCACACGATGGTTCTTGTCACCGGGGTTAACCCGTTCAGGTGAATAACCAATATCAAATTCACCCAGTTTAAGACCCGACTCCTTCTCCAATATGGGAAGACACACATCCTCTGTTACGCCGGGATAAACCGTACTTTCATACACAACCATCATTCCCTTACCAAGAATACGGCCTACCGTTTCCGAAGCGCTTTCCAAAGGCTCCAGATCAGGCTCACATGCCTTGGTGACAGGCGTTGGCACCGCGACAATAATAAAAGTGCAAGACCGCAAATCCTCAGATTTATCAGTGAAAAACAGTCTTTTACTGCGCAAATCCCCGTCCGGCACCTCGCCCGTATGATCCTTGCCGCTCTTTAATTCCGCCACACGCTTGCATGACCTGTCATATCCAACAACATCAAATTTGCCGGCAAACGCCGCCGCCAGCGGCAGGCCAACATAACCAAGCCCAACAATACCTATTTTTTCCGACATAACACTCACTATCACTTTCTACACGTACTACCGCCGTGTGAAACAAGCAGTGAAATACTAACAACCCAGACTTTCCTCCATGCCTACACCATCCGGACGCTTCTTCCCCTTCCTCCTCGTAAGAACCGCCGATGAAACAATTGGTAAAGCTATGGTAGCGTCGCACAACACCGTCACCATCTTCGCGTCAACGGCTATCTTGCCCCACGAAACCGCTTCCTCAAAAGTGCATCCGCTCAATCCGCCCCAATTGGGAGCATCAACAACAAACTGTACCGCGTACTTGTGCCCCTCCATTTCCAACCCCTGCACAATACAGGTGATCTCTGTCTGCTGAATGAAATTCTTCGGCGTTCCGCCTCCAACATAAATTACCATTGACGGCTTTGCCGCCGACAGCCTCGCGGTCTCTTCCACATCTCCTATCATGTCAAACATGACTTTACGCTTCCGGTTGGCAAGTCCGATGCCTATGGAAGAGTCGCCGATTGCCGGGCAATAAACAGGAACGCCCTTCCGGGCCGCCGTTGAAAGAATACCCTGCTCGCCTTTAGAATGTCTGTTTGCCTCTTTACCCAGAAGCTTCATGAATTCTCTTGTTGTATAAGGCCTGTCTTCAAGCGTTCTTTCAGCCCATCTGCCAATATCTTTGTCAACCCTTTCAAAACTCTCTTCATCCGCGAAAGTGTCGTATATCCTGTCAACTTTTGCGCCGCGAAGCTCTGTATCGTTCGCCATGGCAGAACCAATATGGTGATAATTCCCTATTGTCTCAAAGTAATCGTGATACAGATTCGCCCCGGTCGACACCACTATATCAATAAGTCTCTTCTCAATCAGCATGGACACAAGCTTCCTCATACCCGCCGGAACCATCGCGCCAGCCAACCCAAGCCACACAAAAATGTCTTCATCCAGAGCTTCCGCCCATATCTTGGCGGCCAGTCCCAGCTGCCGTCCCTGAAAACTGCATCCCTCCAGCGCCTTCAGAAGATCACTGCATGTCATTCCCGCCTTAACGTCTATCGGCCGAGTCGGCCTGCAAAGATATTTCTTTTTCATAGTCACTCCTTTCAACCCTTTGTTATTAAATATCTGGAAACCGCTTCATACACTGCTTTGGCCGCGATGAAATTTGAAGCCTCATCCGCTTTGTTCGGACACAATTCAACCGCGTCCATGCCTACAACCTGCTTCTTCTCGAAAAGAAAAGTTATAATATCAATAAAATGCTCCCACCTCAACCCGCCCGGCTCAGGTGTGCCTACCGCACGGATCAACGAAGGACTAAACGCGTCAAAATCCACAGAAAGATAAACCTTGTCAGGCAAATCCATTATAGATTCCCGCGCGCCTGCATTCCAGTTTCCGAAAACTTTCACATTGCCGGCAGAATCCAGATACTTCCTCTCGCCGCTCGACATGCTCCTTATCCCTATCTCCACAATAGGCCCGAACTTAACCGAATTCCGCGCCGCACAGGCATGGCTCTCGGCATTGCCTTCGTATTCCTCACGCATATCTGAATGCGCGTCAAGCCACACGATGCCTATGTCATCATATTTCATCCCCTGCAATATCCACGGGGTAATTGAATGCTCTCCGCCCAGAAACACCGGAAAAGTTTCAAGCAACTTACTTCTGTGAGCCGCCAGAAAAGCCAGCAAATCATCCTTGCTGGCTATTTTGTGTCTCAACGTGACTATCCCCGAATTCGTAAGATCTAAATTCAGTTCCTGATTAAAAAGCTCTACCTGCTTGGATGCTTTTAGTATCGCTTCAGGCCCTTCCACTGTACCGGGAATATAAGAAGTGCTGTATTCAATGGGCACAGGAATGACACTTACACGATCTCTGCTGTCATTTGCAACTTCATGACCAAGAAAGTCGAAACATCGCTTCATGTCACCCTTTTTCAAAACCGCAGAATACGGCGGCCGACACAACTGTGGTCCAGACACCTTCCCGGCCTTCCGCCGTCTGGGTAACATTTGTAGTCCGCACAATCTGCCCGCCTATTTTGTACTCCTGCTTGCGGTCGTTCCACGCCTTATCAAGATCTATCTCAAGACCCAGCGTTGAAGCAAGCATCGTTGCGGCAAGATCTTCGGTATAATCACCTATCAATTCCTTGTTCTTGCCGAAATCATGATGCTCGGATATGTAACCATACTTGCTCTTGTCCTTCGGCAATGCCATGCCTATGGCACTCCCGATATGACGGTTGGGCTCATCAGAACTGTTCTTGCTCAAAACCACAAAAGTAATTTCACCCGGCTCAAGCAGTTCCACACCCTTCACCCTCGAAATCAATCGGCAGTACGGAGGAAAAATACTCGACACCTGCACCAGGTTCAAATGAGCTATCCCCGCGTCCCGGAGCGCCAGCTCAAAACTGGTCAACTTCTCTTTATGCCGGCCAACACCATTCGTCAAAAAAACTAAATTTGAAACTCTGGATCGCATTTTTTCATCTCCTTTTTTTGTTTATGTTCCGCTAAAAACAACAAACCTCTTTGCGTTTACATCATGTTTCAACAACATGCAATACGTTTTTTGAAAAGCCTTTTGATTAAACCACAATTCCCCAAAAAACCAACAAGAAAAATGGCTCTATTTTGCTGTTCCCCTAACCTTGCCTGAAAGACGCGCATTACGCGAGAACCAAAAAAACACCGCATTATACAAATCAGAAAATCATGGACATTCATTCCGTTTTTAAAGTATATTAACACCTGTTTTTAAGCCAAAACAGGCATTAAAATATGAAAACGTCCATAAAATATAGATCATTAATATCAGACCTGCACCGGGTAGTAATCAAAATCGGAAGTCGTGTTCTCGTTCAGAAAAGCGGCAGACCCGATGTCAGACGCATGAAAATGCTTGTCAAAAACATCGCCAGCCTTGTGCGTCAGGGTTATGAACCCATCATCATCACTTCAGGCGCCATTGGCGCCGGAGTGGAGGCGCTAGGCATGAAAAAACGCCCCACATTACTCCCCGACCTCCAAATGGCCGCCGCAGTCGGACAAAGCCGGCTAATGGCCAAATATGATAAATTATTCTCCGCTGAACACTGCAAGATCGGACAAGTGCTACTGACTCACAACGATTTCAACCATGAAGGCCGCTTGATCAACGTCAGAAGAACAATGGAAAACCTGATCCGGCACAAGGTGATTCCCATAGTTAACGAAAACGACGTTGTCGCGGATGAAGAAATACGCGCCGATAACAGACTCGGCGACAACGACCGTCTGGCCGCGCTGGTATCCAAACAGGTTCGCGCAGATTTGCTGATAATCCTCACCACTTCTGACGGAGTGCGCAAACCTGCAGGCAACGGCAAAACAAAAAGAGTTCGCTGTATCGAATCAATAACAAAAAACATCCTGAGCCTTGCCAATGGAAAAAAATCTGAACTTTCTGTCGGCGGTATGGCCACAAAGCTCAAAGCTGCACAATCGGCAACAAACGCCGGATGCTACGTAGTTATTGCCGACGGCCGTAAAAACAATACCATTTTAAACGTAATGTCAGGCGACGACGTTGGAACAATGATTCTGGCGTCTTTATAGTTATCCTATTTTCCATTTGACATCCGCCCGAATAAAAACTATAACTTAAAACAATAAAAACATTGTAATTATTGGTTTTTTATCGCTTCCACCAGTCAAATGTCATGTTGAGAATTCGCGGGATAGGCGCCTGAGTTAACTGCCAATTCAGCAACGCCTGACAAAAACGGCAGAAAGAAGGAAATGAGGATAAGTATGAATAAGTTATTGGCATTGGTTCTGGCAATAATGGTTCCGGGGGGTATTATGGCTCAACAGGAAACGCAAACTGCAACTAACCAGACTCAGCCGGTAGCAACTGAACCCACAACTGTAGAAGTGACAGGAAGAGTTATTTCCATGCGTGGCGCAGACGGCAAAGTTGTTAAAACCGTTCTTATATCCAAAGACGGTCCAAGAATGACAGTACTTCTTGATGAAGAAGGTCAAAAACTGGCAAAAATACCTTCCCGTTCCACAGTAAAAGTCACCGGAACAACCATAAAGAAAGACACAGTAACAACCATTACTGTACAAAAATTTGAAGTAATCAGCACTGGCGCTCCGGTCAAACCCGCGATGACAGATGTAAAGTCAACTGAAACAGGAACAAAGACAGCAACTACTCCTGCTCCGGCAACAGAAGAAGTTAAAACAGAAACCACTCCTGCCCCAACAGCAGAAGCAAAGACAGAAGCTCCTGCCAAACCGGAAGCAGCCCAGTAAGTAAAAAGATTAATCCCGCGTAAATATACAGCCGCGATTTGTGATCGCGGCTGTTTTATTTAACCCGCATTTTACGGTTAACCCGGATATTGCATCAGTTTAGAACGCGGCAGATGCGCGGCGTCTTTCCGCCTCAATAGATTTTTCTCATCTTCTTAAATTCTTGGCTTCTTACTGCCCTCTTCACAAAACATCCCGCGCATTCACCACTTACCCTATATCATTGCTGATTTTCATGCAATATCCGGACTAAATGGTGGAGGCGGGGGGAGTTGAACCCCCGTCCGCGATGGAGTCACATCAGTTTCTACGCGCGTGTTCTGCCATTTATTCTCGCAATTATGACTGTCGGCAGACAGGCCATCATAAATGCCAGCGGCCACGAGATAGTCTCGCTTCATTGCCCGGTCACCCGGCAACAAAACCAGCCTGCTATTGTCGCCTCGCTCGCCTAGCAGGTGTCGGCGGCAAGACGTCGCGGAACTTAAGCCGCGAGAGCTAACTGTTCATCAGCAGTTATTTGTTTTCCGGATTTTTAACGAGGCCAACCGGACTCCTCGGCGCGCAACTGAAGCTTCAACCAACACGTCGAAACCAGTCGCCCCCCAAAAAAAAGAGCATTCATCACCCTGTTTCACCATAAGTCGCAATAAAATGTCTGCGCCGGGCTGTTATCAGAGGATCTTTTGTTTCCATGCTCTGAAGTCTCTTCAAAATGACAAACATAACCTGTTCCACGTCCTCGTAACACTGAAATCTTTCGTCATAATTTCTTTTTATCATTTTGTCAACAAGCTCAATTATATCCTCATCCATACCCTTAAGCTTTTCATGGGTCTGCAGCCTGAGCCTGCCGGTATGCCCGCGAGCTATTCTCTGTATCTCCGTCGGAGAAAAATAACTGTCACCATGCAACGCAAAGAAAAGCACCATCCCCAGCGAATAAATATCACCCCTGTCATCATCACCCATGCGTAAATAACGCTCCGGCGCCATGTATAACGGACTGCCTATAACCGGCTTGTCACTGCTGTTAAGAGCTTCTTCAATCGTCAAACACGCTCCGTAATCAATCAGAACTGCCAGCCCGTTTTTGCTGAGAATAATATTTTCCGGCTTCACATCACGGTAAATATAACCATCTTGATAAATGCTTTTCAAAGCGCTTATAATATCAAGCGCATAGTACAAACACTCCTCGGGCGGAATCCCCAGCCCCGAACGCGCGTCAATATATGCGTTAAGACGCTGCCCGTCTATAAACTGCTGAACCATAAACTTCATATTATCCTGCTCGCCTATCGCATAGGTTTCAGCAAGACACGCATGCGGAGAAAGCGCGTACGCCACCTCACTCTCGTGTTCAAACGCTACTACAGCCTCTTCATCTATATCTGATCCCCTCTGCAATACTTTTATGGCAACCGATATCGGAAGATTATCCAGAGAACGCCCGATATACACAGCCCCGAACCCACCGGCCGCCAAAGGATGCATGGCCCACCAATTCGCCACTTTCCACGGCACAAAAACCACATCCGCGCATTTGGGACACTTAATCAGCGACAATGGCGTGCAACTCGATATCGCGATCTTGGTCCCGCAGTTTTCGCAGGAAACAACCCCCTGCTCGTACTCTTCCATGGTAAGCTTCGCGATTCTCCCTTCGGAAAACCATTTCTTTTTAAAAACACTTGTTTTCATTGCATAAAATCCAGTCGAAGAAAAACAGCCATCATTACACCTCAATAATACCCGATATAAAACCCGTTTTGCAAGTACCGATCACGGATTTGCCAGTTCTATTTTAACAATCATATCAAGAGGCATCGTTTCCGGAAAACGCTTACTCTCAAATTTCCTTTTCTTCGCGGATTTATTCAAACTCTTCACAAAATGCCGTTTTAAATCATTTGCTACTTTTTTGTCAAATACAGGAGCTAAATTGCTTACATCAGCATCCAGCTTGCTTATCCCGACATTATAAGCAAGCCCTATACCTTCATCATCCTGACATTTCCTCCAGATATCCACTCCCCCTGCCAGCTTGATAAACGGTGTGGTTCTAACCTGAATAATGCCATCCTCAAACTGGTAACGCACTTCACCAGATGCGGTAAATTCAAACTGCCTGTTTGTAACCGGCACACTGAAATTTGGTTTAGACTCAAGCTGAAACGCATATATTTTTATATATTGATCAAGATCATACGACCCGAATATCCATTCTTTTTTCTTCCTGATCTTTTTTACCGCATTTTCAGCCAGCAGTTTATTAATCGCGGCGGAAGAATATCGGCACACGAAACGTGGCGTCAGACTGCCGCTTGATACCACAATCCGTAGCGGCAAAGGCTGCTCTCCGGGTAGTCTGCCGTCAGCAGGAGCCCATATTCCATCTATAACCATGCCATCACGAACCAGCCCCGGCGGCAGAGAATATCTCAATAAAAACGACGCATTAATTATCTCCTGTATGCGCTGTGGATGTATGGTCAAAACAGCGCCTGTTTTCAGATCCGGCGGTGCTTCTCCCGAAATTACTCTCTGCAACACAACACCGGAACCACAATTAATCGGAAGAATACCCGGCAGGATAACGCATGAAATAACCCATCCTATCGCGCCGGTAAACCATAAAACCGCCTGAACAGCAGTCACGGACCAGAAAACAATAAGCTTTTCCTTATGAGTTATCAGCATAATCAAAAAATCTTCTTTCGCGCTTCACACCTCAAACAATACTCATTTGCAGCCAAAGCCAATACTATAGCGGCAGAACCAGTAATGAACCATAACATATTCCCGGGCCTTTCACCAAAAATGAAAAACGAGCAAATCACCGCCAGTGGTATCTTAACATTGTTAAAAACCGCCAGCGTTCCGGTATTCACACGTGTGGCGCCAATGTTCCACAGAAAGAAACATATCCCCGATGGAATCACGCCCAGATAAAGCAACACCAGCGCCTGCGCTCCCGTGACATGCAAACCAGCCCAGTCCACACCTGCAAAAGCCGGTACCGCGGCCAATAACACCGCGCCAAGATACATCAATCCGAAAACATTCTTGTCCGGCACATGACCACTGCGAATCATAATCATCTTGTAGCGGATCTGCCCGAACGCGAAACTCAGGTTGGATATCTGCATGAACAGAAAACCCTTCATCGCGCCTGTAAACCGTCCGCCGGAATATGTAATAACCGCCGAACCAACAACTGCCAGCAGTGCGGTTAAAACAAACAGCCTGTGAATTTTTCGCTCATAAAGATCGTTTATCAATGTTACATAAAGCGGTGTCAAAATCGTAAAAACCGCAACCTGATAAGCCGAAAGGAACTGGTATGAGTATATATAAAAAGAATACATCACCCCGTATTGTATGGCGCCGGTAAATAGAAAATTAAGACAAGTTTTCCTGTCAATGTTTTTAACCCTGATAAAAGGCGCGAAAATAACAAAAGAAAGAACAAGCCTAACAAGAGTCACAAAATTCGGATTCAACCCGCCAAGAAAGCTTTTTATCAGCCCGAAAGAGAACGCCCAGACAATTGAAGCTATTAGTAACACCACCATAATATATTCAAAAAGAAATTAAAACATCCGTTTCTTTTGCCTTGTTTAAACACCAGCCAAAACCGTAATATCCCCTCTTTAGGTCTTAACGGCAAGACCGAATAAAGGGGAGAAACACATGGAAGAACAGATTAAAGAGAAGTTGAACGAATTGCGCCCGCTTTTACAGGCAGACGGTGGCGATCTGGAAATAGTAAGTATTGAAGGAACAACCGTTAAATTAAAACTTAAAGGCGCTTGCGGATGCTGTCCTCATGCCACTATGACAATTAAAAACGGCATAGAACGCGTTTTAAGAGAAAACATAAACGAGGCAATCACCGTCGAACGCGTTGAAGAGAAGATCAATTGCCAGTAAACGAAAATCCGGCGAACACCGTAGTAAAAACAGCATAAAAATCCAACAGATGCTTTTCTTTTAATGTTGAATCTTGCAATAGACACGCGATCTTGATATTTGTTGGATTAAACACATTGAGCGGGCCTGTAGCTCAGTTGGTCAGAGCAGGGGACTCATAATCCTCTGGTCGTAGGTTCGAGTCCTACCGGGCCCACCAAACTGGGTATATTCCGGGCACATCCTTTACAGTTTATTCTGGGCACATGGTTTACACTATAGGCATATCTAACCAAACAGGAGGTGAGTTATGCCATGGAAGGAGATCAGTGTTATGGATGAACG